>SBFL01000097.1 GCA_006227965.1 Bacteroidota bacterium
AAGGAACAAAAGGGGATTACACCCGGTCCAGTTCAGCCAGCAGCCCTTCCAGGTCCAGGGGCCTGGTGTACATTTCCAGGGACCCGTTATCCGTCTTCGGCCAGCTCTCAAACGGGGTGTCCCAGTAGAGCTCCACGCCGTTCCCATCGGGGTCGTCCAGGTAAAGGGCTTCTGAAACCCCGTGGTCTGCAGCTCCTGTCAGCGGGTATTTGTGCTCCTTCAGTCTGTGGTAGATCCGGGCGAGTTCACGCCGGTTCGGATAGCAGATAGCCGTATGGAATAAGCCTGGCGAACTTTTTGGCGCAGAAAGCCCCCCTTTGCTGAACCAGATGTTGAGACCGATGTGGTGGTGGTAATTTCCGGCCGCCAGGAAAACCGCTTCCCTACCGTAGCGCTGACGAACCTGAAATCCAAGGAGACCGGAGTAAAATTTCAGGGCTTTCTCCAGATCGGATACTTTCAGGTGGACATGCCCGATGCGAGCCGCATCGGGGATCCGATATGTTTCCGGTGGCCTGGATTCATCCATGGATTGCGAAGTGGCTTTTTGAGGTGCTGCGACGGGCAGGGCCCTAAATGAAAAAACTCCGGTAATCAGCCGGAGTTTATTCATCAATCAAAAAACGAACAGTCATGATAACTGCTGTTGCGTTTACAAGGTACAAACTTTATACCAATATTCCAATTTAAACTTTATTTAACACGACCTGAATAGTGACCTACCCCAGGTAAGTCTTCAGGATCTTGCTGCGGGAGGTGTGTTTCAGTCTCCGGATGGCCTTTTCCTTGATTTGCCGGACCCGTTCGCGGGTCAGGTCAAAGGTCTCCCCGATTTCCTCAAGGGTCATGGAATGCTGACCGGCCAGGCCAAAGTAAAGACGAATCACATCCGCTTCCCTGGGTGTGAGGGTCTCCAGGGCCCGCTCGATCTCGGTCCGGAGAGACTCGTGAAGCAAGTCTTTGTCAGGATTGGGGGATTCCCCGCTTCTCAGTACGTCATACAGGTTGGAATCCTCCCCGTCAATAAGAGGGGCATCCATGGAAACGTGCCGTCCTGAATTCTTAAGGGATTGTTTTACATCCTCCACGGTCATATCCAGTTCCTTGGCGATTTCTTCAGCAGAAGGAGCCCGCTCATGGGCCTGCTCCAGATAAGCAAAGGTTTTGTTGATCTTGTTGATGGAACCAATCTTGTTCAGCGGCAGCCGGACAATCCTGGACTGTTCCGCCAGGGCCTGCAAAATGGACTGACGGATCCACCAGACCGCGTAGGAAATAAATTTAAACCCGCGGGTTTCATCGAAACGCTGAGCCGCTTTGATCAGGCCGAGGTTTCCTTCGTTGATCAAATCGGGCAGGGTCAATCCCTGGTTTTGGTATTGTTTGGCAACCGAAACCACGAAACGCAAATTTGCTTTGGTCAGTTTCTCAAGGGCGGACTGATCCCCGGCCTTGATCCGCTGTGCAAGTTCCACCTCCTCATCGGCGGTGATAAGGTCTACCTTGCCAATTTCCTGAAGGTATTTGTCAAGGGAGGCCGTTTCACGGTTAGTTACCTGTTTTGTAATCTTGAGTTGTCTCATCCGTCTTTCCTTAAGTTTAAGTTCCAGTAATTTGGGTACTGCGTATAGTTATACGTAGAAATTCGCAAAAAGTTACAAAGGGCTTACGAAAACTTCACTTCTTGGGCAAAAAGCAAAAAAAAACCCCTGGATTCAGGGGTTTTTACTTTGAGGGTGTTCAAAATCAGGATCTGGAGCGGTGCGGCCTGTTTTTGTTGCGGTCGCGGTTTCCGCCACCTTCCCTTCGTCTCGGAGGCCGTTCCTGGTACCCTTCCGGTTTCGGGATCAGGGCCTTGCGGGACACTTTGTCCTTTTTGGTGCGGGCGTCTACCCCAAGGTACTTTACGTCAAAGACTTCTTCCATCTGAACTACATCGGTCACCTTGTCGGTGCGGTTCCAGTCGAGTTCTGAAATATGCAGCAGTACTTCGTTTCCGGGGGCTTCCATGTATTCCACCACAGCTCCGAAATCGAGGATCTTGATGACTTTTACTTCGTAGACACTACCCTCTTCGGGCTTGAAGGTTATGGAATCGATCTTCTGAAGTACCCTGTCAATCCCTGCCTGGTCGGTACCCAGGATCTCCACCAGGCCATCCCCGGTAACCGGATCCTCGTTGATCACAATAGTGGTACCGGTTTCCTTCTGCAATTCCTGAATTACTTTTCCTCCAGGTCCGATCAGCGCTCCGATATATTCGTTCGGGATAACGGCGTTGACCATTTTAGGTGCATGCGGTTTTACATCCGGGTTTGGTGCAGGGATGGTTTCCGTGAGTTTTCCAAGGATGTGCAGCCTTCCTTCCCGCGCCTGCTTGAGGGCTTTCACCAGGATCTCATAAGACAGCCCTTTTACCTTGATGTCCATCTGGCAGGCCGTGATACCGGCTTCGGTACCGGTTACCTTGAAGTCCATATCCCCAAGGTGGTCTTCATCCCCCAGTATATCGGACAGGACCGCGTATTTCCCCGATTCCGGGTTCGTGATCAGTCCCATCGCAATCCCGGATACGGGCCTTTCAATGCTGACCCCGGCATCCATAAGGGCCATGGTTCCCGCACATACGGTGGCCATGGATGAAGAACCGTTGCTTTCCAGTACTTCGGAAACTATACGGATGGTGTAAGGCCAGTCGGCAGGGATCATTCCCTTCAATGCCCGCTGGGCGAGGTTTCCATGCCCGATTTCCCGTCGGGATGTCCCGCGGATCGGACGTGCCTCCCCTGTACAGAAGGGAGGGAAGTTATAGTGCAGGTAGAAGGTTTCCTCCCCTTCGTAGGAGGGCATGTCGATGATGTTGGAATCTCTGGAAGTTCCAAGGGTCACTGTGGCCAGGGCCTGAGTTTCACCCCGTGTAAAAATAGAAGACCCGTGGGTGGAGGGAAGGTAATCCACTTCACACCAGATGGGGCGGATCTCGTCTGTCTTCCTACCGTCGAGCCGGAGTCCTTTATCCAGGACAAGGTTCCGGATGGCCTCTTTCTCAGCCTTTTTGTAGTATTTGGAGATCATGTCCCCGAGTTCCTCCCGCTCCTGCTCGCTGAAGGAAGCCATTATTTCCTCCTTTACTGCGGAGAAGGCTTCTCCCCGTTCATGCTTCGAAGAACCGGCACTGGCAATGTCATACGCCTTGTCATAGGCCATGTCGTATACCTTCTTCGCAAGATCTTCATTCTCAGGAGCTTGTTCGTACTCACGGACCTCCTTTTTACCGAAGGCCTCCGCCAGACGGATCTGGGCAGCGCATTGTACCTTGATGGCATCGTGGGCAAACCGAATAGCTTCCACCATTTCCTCTTCTGAGATCTCTCCCATTTCCCCTTCGACCATCATAACGGAATCTTCCGAGGCCCCGACGATCATATCGATGTCTGATATTTCAAGTTGCGCCCGGGTGGGGTTAATGACAAGCGAGCCGTCAACCCGTCCGACACGGACTTCTGAAATGGCACATTCGAAAGGAAAGTCGGAAAGCTGGATGGCTGCGGAAGCCGCCAGTCCTGCCATGGCATCTGGCATCACGTTTTCATCGTGGGACATCAGCTGAATCATCACCTGCGTTTCACAATGGTAATCTTTCGGAAATAAGGGGCGCAGTACACGGTCTACCAAACGCATGGTAAGGATTTCCCCGTTGCTCGGGCGCGCTTCCCGTTTAAAGAACCCTCCCGGATAGCGTCCGGAGGCTGCAAATTTCTCGCGGTAATCCACCGTGAGGGGTAAAAAGTCCACATCGCTGGGATTGTAGTTGGACACTACGGTACAAAGCAGCATACATTTGCCGGATTGCACCACGACGGAACCGTGGGCCTGTTTGGCCAGTTTTCCGGTTTCGATAGAAATCTCCCTACCGTCACCGAGGTCAATGACCTCTTTAAAAGTCTTTGGAATCATACAATGAAATTAATCCTGCCGTGGCAGGCATGTTAAACAATGGTCTGTTGTTGTGTTGTTGTGAAGGTCGACCAATGAAAAACCGGAAGTAAGCTTTTTATGTTGCCCTAGTAACTAAGGTCTTTAAAAGGCGCCCGAAATAGCCGGGCAAAATGGAAACAGGGGAGCCATGCCCCCCCGTTAAATTTATTTTCTAATGTTCAGCTCTTTGATCAGGCTGCGGTATTTTGCAATATCCTTCTTCTTTAGGTAATCCAGCAGGCTTCTGCGTTTTCCCACAAGTTTAACCAGGGAACGCTCCGTATTGAAGTCTTTTTGATTCCCCTTAAGGTGTTTTGTAAGGTGGTTGATCCGGTGAGTGAACAAGGCGATCTGCCCCTCCGTGGATCCTGTGTTTGTTTCTGAACCGCCGTACTTCTTAAAGATCTCGGCCTTTGTGTCTTTCGTTAAATACATGCCAATATTGTTGTAAATGATTTTTATGTATCCGATTGATTTTCAATCAGGCCGCAAAGATAGGAATTATTTCCCAATACAGATACCCTTCAGATTTAATTTCCCCCTTTTGCCTCCCTGCGGATGGGCTGGTTTTGGACCAGGTCCAGGTAAAGGTTGATCTTCTTTTTCAGGTCCCTGCGGTGGACGATAAAATCCAGAAAGCCGTGCTCGAGCACAAATTCCGCCGTCTGGAACCCTTCAGGAAGGTCCTTCCCCGTGGCTTCTTTAACCACCCTTGGACCGGCGAACCCGATCAGGGCGCCCGGTTCTGCAATGTTGATGTCCCCCAACATGGCGTAGGATGCTGTGGTCCCCCCGGTGGTCGGATCGGTACAGAGGGAGATATATGGCAGCTGTGCCTCGGCAAGCTGTGCGAGCTTGGAGGAGGTCTTTGCCAGCTGCATCAGGGAAAGGGCGGCTTCCATCATACGGGCTCCCCCGGATTTGGAGATCATCACGAAGGGAAGCCTCTCCTTGATGCTGTAATCGATGGCCCGGCCGATCTTCTCGCCTACCACACTTCCCATGGAACCGCCTATGAAGCTGAAATCCATACAGGCAATTACCAGGTCTTTTCCCATGGATTTACCGACAGCGGTTCTAACGGCATCCTTCAGACCCGTTTTCTTTTCTGCCTGTTTCAAACGGTCAGAGTATTTTTTGGTGTCCTCAAATTTTAAAGGGTCCTTGGAACTAAGATTGGGATTAAGCTCCTTGTAGGTGTTGTTGTCAAAGAGGATCTGGAAATATTCCCTGCTCCCAA
>SBFL01000153.1 GCA_006227965.1 Bacteroidota bacterium
CTCGGGGGTGCTTCCCTGATCAACCTCCTGATCGCCTTCTTTCTGATTTCCAGCATCAGCGCCATGGTGTGGGTAGGCCCCAGAGTTTCCATGGCTATGGGAGAAGATTACCTCCTTTGGGGGTTTCTGAAACGAAAGAACCGGCATGGGATCCCGGTAACAGCCATTTGGTTCCAGATGCTCGTCAGCATGGCCTACGTAATCACGGGCACTTTCGAAAGCGTCTTGCTGTACTGCGGGTTCATCCTGCAGTTGAGTTCGGCCCTGGCCGTGGCCGGTGTCTTTGTGCTGCGAAGAAAACAAATCGCACCAGACCGGTTCAGGTCCCCCTGGTACCCCCTTCTTCCAATTCTGTTTGTGCTGCTCAGCCTATGGATCCTGGGGTACCTGCTCGCAGACAAGCCGCGTGAAAGCCTTACGGGCCTTATGATACTCGCTGTGGGGGCAGGCACCTATTTCCTGTCGAAAAAACGTCCGCAACGCTAGGCTATTTTTTGGATAGCACCATGTAGATAAGTTTCTGGGTGTCCATCCCATAATCTGCCATCCCCTCCTTTTCTTCATAAAACAGGACCTCAAAGCCCCCTTCATTCATGAACAGCTCCTTCACGGCGCCGGCCTCACATCCGAAATTCGGGCGCCCCATGCCTATGCCGGCCTCGCGGTGGAAGAATTCAAACACGAAGAGCCCTCCGGGTTTAAGAGCCCGTTTCAGGGTCCCCGCAATATCCTCTACACCAAGGCACCCGCCATAGAGCCAGGTAATCAGGTCCCATTTTTCGGTGCCGTAATCAAAGGTTTCAAAGCTCTCGATCTGGGTGTTGAGCTCCAATCCTTCCTTGTCGGCCTCCTCCAGGGCGTAGGCCACGGCTTTGTCGGCCAGGTCAAAGCCTGTAACCTCCCAGCCCCTGCGAGCCAGTTCCAGTGCATTCCGTCCTTGCCCCATAGCGACAACCAATGCTTTTCCGGGCTTGATCCCCTCTACGGTAGTAGTCAATAATTTATTGGGCTGTTTGTTGAACCGGTAATTCTCGTTGTCTACCAGGCTGCGGTTCCAGCGTTCCCGGATCCGTTCGTTCCGTTCCTCAACGGTCAGGGTCTGCGCTGTGAGTAAGCCACAGTATGTCAGCGCCAGCACTGACATCAGTATTCTCATTGTTTTCATGACAGGGTTGTTTCTAATTCTTGTAGTTTTTGAAAGGTAATAAAAAATACAGCGCCCGGCAGGGTCTGAAGCCTCTAATCCGGGAAAGGACTGAAAATACTAACTTTTTCATTTATTTCCCCTAAAAATCCCTACCTTATACCTGAACCGGGCACGGATACGCAGTTGTATTTCAGATTCCCGGAAATTAAAAGAGTATCAACACAAAAAATCAGGACCATGGGAATCTTCTGGGACATCATGCAACAGGACGAGCTCGACAAACAGGAAAAAAAGGCCAGGAACCTGGAAGAGCGAGTAGGACAACTGGAAGCTGACCTGGCCACCACCAGGGTACTGCTGAGAAAAACGGGTACTGCTGAGAAAAACCCTGGTGGCCCTGGAACAACATTTATCAAGGGATATTGACGGAGACGGCATTACCGGCTAGTTTTCACACCACCTTAAGGACTAGCATTGGACACAATCGATCTCATCACCCTGGTTGCCATCATCCTCTTTGCCAGGTTGGGGATTCGGCTTTTGTTTCGATACCTGAGGGACAGGAAGAAGGATAAATGAAAAGAATAAAGGTGTTCAGAGATGTCGCTTTATTCAACACTGCCAACTGCCACTGCCAACAGCCTACTTTCTCAATCCCCGCAACCAAACGATGCCCAACACCCCTGAAATCAGGGAGCCTGCCAGGATGCCGAGTTTGGCCACCCGCACGAGATAGGCATTGTCCAGGGCCAGTTCTGCAATAAACAGGGACATGGTAAAGCCAATCCCCGCCATCAGCCCCAGGCCAGCAATTTGCTTCCAGTTACTGTGCTTTGGAAGCTCCCCCAGACCAGTGGCCGACAAAGCCCGGCTTATGAGGAATATCCCTCCGAATTTCCCCAGGACCAGCCCGGCGATTACCCCCAGGGAAACCGGATGCATGAGCATCCCCCAAAGGTCTCCCTCGATGGTCACCCCTGCATTGGACAGGGCGAAAAGGGGAAGCACCCCGAAATGCACAAATGGGCGGATATTGTCTTCTACCCGTTGCAGGGGCGGGAGCGCCTGTTTGCTGTCGTAGATAATCTCCTTGATTAGGTCTACCTGCTTGCGGCTCAAAAAGGGTCCTCCAGTAAACAGGGTTTGGTTAAACGCGCGAATATGCTTCAGCATTCGCTCGCGGAAAGACCGTTCGGTCAGTGAAGTCCGGGCAGGAATGGTCAGGGCGGTCAGGAAACCAGCAAGGGTGGCATGGATCCCCGACAGGAGCAGGGCCACCCAAAGGCCCAGAGTCCCCAGAATCAGGTAGAACCAGAAACTGCGAACCCCCAGCAGGTTTCCTGCTACCATCACGCCAAAGTACACCCCTCCCACGACCAGGTTAGAGGGTTCTACCCCTGAACTCAGGAAAAATGCGATGATCAGGATAACAGCTATGTCATCTGCCGTGGCCACCGCCTTGAGGAAGGTCCTTGAGGGTTGCCCGATATGGGCCCCGGCGAGGGTCAGCAAACCTACAGCAAAGGCAATATCTGTGGCCATGGGAATACCCCAGCCGGATGCGCCAGGACCATCCCAGTTAAGGGAAAGGTAAATAACCGCTGGAAGGAGCATTCCGCCTATAGCAGCGACCAGGGGCAGGGCCGCTTTTTTCGGGGTAGACAGGGCCCCGCTGATGAACTCGCGCTTTACCTCAAGGCCGATCAGAAAAAAAAAGTAGGCCATCAATCCGTCGTTGATCCACCGGTGCAGGCTTTCGGTGATCTTGAAATCGTCAAAACCAATGGTTAGCCTGGTCTTCCATAGCCCGTGATACAAATCTGACCAGGGTGAATTAGCCCATGCCATGGCCAGGATCACCATTAATAACAGGGTAATCCCCAATGAAATCTCCCTGGAAAACAGCATTTTGATCCGGGAGGTAAGTATGCTGGCAGGCTCTGTTTTCATGCTTCCTTAATTTACGATAAAAAGGGGTTAATTACTTAAAATTTGAATCTTTTGCCAAACGAAGTTCCGAAGGAGCCCGGGCCTGAAACTTTGAACATGGCTTTGCCGTCAACTGCGGCTGTCAACTGCCGGCTCTCCTGTA
>SBFL01000229.1 GCA_006227965.1 Bacteroidota bacterium
TTTTCCCCCGAAGGCACGCTTTTTTAATTACTGTCAAACTCAGTTGTCCCCTTCAAAGTTTAAGAATAAGTTAATTGTTTTAAACAAATTATAATAAAATGATTGCAAGGAATAAATTGAAAAAACTAAGGGAAATTAAGACTCAATGCCTGCCCATCTGACGGACTGCCCACAACCGGCTGCATTACCGGGTAACTACTGAACTTTGAACCTGTATTTTTAGGTCAACTTCCCATTTATAGGTATTTTTAAAGGTCAGGAGGGACCCGATGCAGGGTTTTCCCCGGCAAATTAAACGAAGCACTATATGTATAATTCAAAGATTACAGGGCTTGGATTTTACGTTCCGGACCACGTGGTGACCAATGATGACCTTTCTAAAAGCATGGAGACCAGTGATGAATGGATTCAGGAGCGAACCGGTATAAAGGAAAGACGCCATGTGGTTGGTGATGCCGATACTACAACAGCCATGGGCGTGAAGGCAGCCCGCATGCAGCCCGCATAGCTATTGAAAGGGCAGGTATCGACAAGCAGGAGATCGATTTTATCGTATTTGCCACCCTGAGTCCGGACTATTATTTTCCGGGTCCGGGAGTCCTGGTACAGCGGGATCTTGGCCTTCGTACGGTAGGGGCCCTGGATGTGCGCAATCAGTGTTCCGGCTTTGTTTATGGCTTGTCTGTCGCGGACCAGTATATCAAGACAGGAATGTATAAGAACATCCTGGTCGTGGGCTCCGAGCTGCACTCCAAGGGACTGGACATGACAACCCGGGGAAGGGGTGTTTCCGTCATTTTCGGGGACGGGGCCGGGGCCGCGGTCCTGAGCCGGGAGGAAGATCCCGAAAAAGGCATCCTGTCCTCTCACCTTCACAGCGAAGGGGAGCATGCAGAAGAGCTATCCCTGATCGCGCCCGGAATGGGCAAACGCTGGGTATCTGATATCCTGAGGGATAACGACCCGGAAGATGTGTCCTATTATCCCTACATGAACGGTCAGTTCGTATTTAAGAATGCAGTGGTCCGTTTCAGTGAGGTCATCATGGAAGGGTTGAAGACCAATCAACTGCAGCCTTCGGACATCGACATGCTGATTCCGCACCAGGCCAATCTGAGGATCTCCCAGTTCATTCAGAAGAAATTCGGCCTGTCAGATGACCAGGTATACAACAACATCATGCGATACGGGAACACCACCGCTGCCAGCATCCCCATCGCACTAACAGAAGCCTGGGAAGAAGGTAAAATCAGGGAGGGGGACCTGATAGTACTGGCCGCGTTTGGCAGTGGCTTTACCTGGGGGAGCGTAATTATCCGCTGGTAATCACTAGCGGGCTTTTGAAATGGGAAAACAGCTTACCTCACTTAGCAACCGCCTGATCGATTTTATCGAGGATCAGCCGATCTTCTTCGTAGCCACGGCCATGAAGGAGGGGCGCATCAATCTTTCACCCAAGGGGATGGATACCCTGCGGATCCCTGATCCAAACACGGTACTGTGGCTTAACCTTACGGGGAGCGGGAATGAGACGGCCGCGCACCTCAGGGCAGACCCCCGCATCACCATTAAGTGGTGTACCTTCAAAGGAGAGCCGAGGATCCTAAGGGTTTACGGCACGGCAAGGACCTACGCTGAAGGCACCGATTTCTGGGAGCGCCACTCGGGGTTGTTCCCCGAATATGCAGGCAGCCGCCAACTGGTGGCCGTTCGGGTTGCCTCAGTACTTATCTCTTGTGGCATGGGAGTACCCCTTATGGAATATAAGGGTGAACGCGAACTCCTGGAACCCTGGGCCTCTGGCCTGGGATTGGAGGGGATGCATGCCTACAGGCAGGCCAAGAATACCAAAAGCCTGGATGGCCATCCTACCGACATCCCCGACGAGAATAGAAAACCCTGACCTTCACAGCCAGGGTTCTCTTTGAGCAGCCCCGGGCAAGGTTAACCAACCAATCCCTTCCCGGGCCGCAACCGTGTCTCTAATTAGAAAAGCCCGCCGCTTCCCTGTTTGGTGTTCCTGTCGCGGTTCTTCCGCCTAAGGGCCTGGTTCTTCCCACTTCCGAACCGGTAGGAAAGCCCCATAAAGAGATTCTGGCTTTCCCAGTTGAATTCCCCGTTTTGTACAAAGGGCTGGTCTCCGTCAAAGGCAAACCTCATGGTGTTGAAAACGTCGTTGAAGTTCACACTCAGGGTTCCCTTTCCCCCGGCAAAGCTATAGCGTGCCCCTGTGTTAATGAAGTACATGGGCTTGGCAGTGAACTGTATGGTCCGGTTCTGACCCCGGTAATACCCAAATACCTGGAAGCTGAGTTTTTCGGTGGCTTTGAAGGTATTGTTCATCCTGAAATTCCAGGCGGTGTTATCAACTTCCAGTTCCTCTACAACGATATCCTCCAGGGTGGCTTCCGAATTGTCGGTCAGGAGGCGTTCGGTCCGCCCCCGCTGTGTTTGCTGATACAGGTCGAAACTGGCATTGATGCTCCACCATTTAATCGGTTTTATATTGGCCGAGACCTCAATCCCATATGCAGAAGTGTCGTCAAAGTTGTCAAAGGTCAGGATAATGCGATTCAGGTCAAGCCGGTCCACATAAACCGCCCTGTTGATCTCATCCTTGATCTTTCGGTAAAATACACCGGAAGTAAGGCTTCCCAACTTGAACCTGTAGGTATAATTGGCTTCGATGGAATTGGTAAACTGGGGTACCAGGCTGGGATTCCCAAAAGAGGAAATCAGGGGCGTCGCAAATTCGCGGATTGGGTTTACCTGGGTCAGGCCAGGCCGGTCAACCCTTCGGCTGTAACTGAGCTGATACTGATTTTTTTCACTTGGGGTGTACGAGAGAAAGCCTGAGGGATAGACTTCTGTGTATGCATCGGTAAAGGACCGGACCTGGTTCGTATCCGCCTCCACAGTAACATCTTCCACCCGGACCCCGACCTGAAAAGACCATTTTTGGTAGTTGCGTCCATAAGTCGCGTAGGCGGAATAAATGTCCATCCCGTATATGAATTCCGTACTAGGTGTAGGTACCAGCTCACCATCCGGATTATAGGAAAAACCAGTTGAACTGTAATCTACATCGGTTTCAAATAATCGCGCTTCCAGACCAAATTCCAGTTTTGAAATAGAGTCCAGTGGGTTTACGTAGTCCAGGTTAGCGATGGTCTGCTGTCGCTCGGTATCCACGAAATCCATGTAATCTGGCAATGGTGTGCCTCCGGTGGACCGGAATTGTGCATCCTGCTCACTGTTAAACCGATTGAGGTCAAGTTCGAGCTCCAGGTGGTGCCCTTCCTTAGGAAATTGCCACTTATAGTCAAGATTGTACTGCTGATTGTGGTTGGTACTCACGTCTCCGAAATTCTGGAGGGTATTTCGGCTGGGGTCTTCGTAGTAGGTGACCTTCGTAGTGCCATTGCCGTCCCCGTCGAACACATTCTGGTTGGTGAAAAAGGAAATGGTGTGGGAATCGTTCAGATAGAAATCGATCCCTGCCTTGTACAGGTGAGATTTGTTGTTGTTCAGGAAATCGAATTCCTGCAGGGAATTCTCTTCGGTCCGGAAAATGAACCCGTCATTCACATATTTACCGATGTTGTTACCGTAACTACCGTACAGGTTTACCTTCCCATTTCGGTAATTCAGGTCTACCGAACTGTTGAATTTGGCTTCAATCCCCTTGGTAAGGCCAATATTTGCATTTCCGTTAAACCCGATATTGGCATTTTTGTGCAGGATGATGTTTATAAGGCCGGTGGTACCGTCAGGATTGTATTTGGCCGAAGGGTTCGTGATCAGCTCAATAGATTTGATGGAAGTCGAAGGTATTTGCCTCAGGAGTTGATCTACTGGTACATTGGTGAGTTTTCCATCTACCATAACCCGGACATTAGTGTTTCCCCTCAGGCTGAGCTCACCAGTCTGTTGATTCACGTTCAGGGAGGGGATGTTGTTCATGATATCAGCCGCCGTGGCCCCGGTGGTGGTTAGATCTTTTCCGACGTTGACTACCTTGCGGTCGATCTTCTGTTCAATGGTAGTCCGTTCCGCAACGACTTCCACGCCGCTGAGCTCGGTGGTTTCCGATTCCAGGGAGATTGTCCCCAGCACCACCTTTTTTGTGTCGGATGAAATGCGGAAATCCATTTTGTGGGTTTTATAGCCGATAAACTGAATTTCAAGTACGAAATCTCCCTCTGGCAGCTTTTCGATCAGGAATTCCCCATCCTCTGTGGTGATCCCGCCTGTCAGCGTTTCCTGGCCGGAAGCGGTTTTAATGACCACGGAGGCATAGGACACGGCGTCACCGTGCTGCTGGTCAATGACTTTTCCGGATACGGATCCGTTTTTAAGATCTGTTGCGGGATCGGGGATTAAAGCCAGGGCAGGCAGGGAGGTCATTAGGAGGGCTCCCCACAATAGCAGGTGGGTTTTCATAACGGTTCGAATTTGATGATTGATTGATGATACTAACTAGACGAACCTTTCGCCAAGATGTTACAGGGGGGTGGGAATTAATTGAATTGCTCCTGATACCTGTACCAAAAATGAAACCCCGCCGAACCATTTATGAGACGACGGGGCTTCTATCATTGCCTGGCCCTACTAAACACTAACCATTAACTAAAGAACACGGCCGGGTCAATGATGGTCTTTTTTGCTATGCACTTTAAAGACGAAAATTCCATAGCTTCGTTACACAGGTTAACATGATTTAACAGGAATCCCATGAAAAAAACCCTGGTCTTCGGGGCTTCGGTAAAACCATACCGGTACAGTTACATAGCCATCCGCAGGCTCGTGGATGCCGGGGTTCAAACTGAGGCCTTTGGGCAGAAGGAGGGACGGGTCAAAGGCGTTCTTATACACACCAGCCTGGAAAGTTTTGCCGGTATCCATACTGTGACCCTCTATATGAATCCCAGCCGGCAGAAGCCGTTTTACAAAGCCATCATCGACCTGAAACCCCAACGGGTAATATTCAACCCGGGCACTGAAAACCCTGAATTTTACAGGCTACTTGAGGATCATGGAATTCATGTGGAGGTTGCATGTACCCTTGTAATGCTGTCCATGGACGTCTATTGAGGGAAGTCAGCCCCCTTTTTTCTCCCGGATCAGCCACAGCCCGAGGAAGGTAAGCAGCCCATTGAGCGGCAGCAGCTCGTACCCGATCTGGTAACCTCCGAGCCACTGGGCCGGGGTGTTTGCAATCCCGATCATCAGAAGGATCACGCCCAGGGCCACCATCCATACCAAACGGTCCTTTAGTTTGTAGCCGGTCAGAATCCCAAAGGAAAACAGACCGAGCAGGGGCCCATAGGTATACGTGGCCACAGTGAGAAGGCCGTCAATAACGTTGCGGTCCAGGACGTATTTAAAAAGGATGACCACGGCGATCAGCAAAAGGCTCATGCCTACATGGGTCTGTTTCCGGATCTTCTTTCTCCTGGACTCCGGTTGTTTGTCGATCCCCAGGAAATCCACACAAAAGGAGGTGGTGAGGGAGGTAAGGGCACTGTCGGCACTGCTATAGGCCGCGGCGATGAGCCCCAGCATAAAGGTGACAGCTACTGACATGCCCAAACCGCTGTTCAGGGCTATTTCAGGGAAGA
>SBFL01000016.1 GCA_006227965.1 Bacteroidota bacterium
TGAAGGGTAAAAAAGTTTTCTCGGTACAATACCACCCCGAAGCGAGCCCTGGCCCCCACGATGCGGAATATCTCTTTGACCAGTTCTTTGAATTGATCCGGGAATCCATTTCCAGGGATGTCGTTGTTTAATCCTCTGGGGATACAGCACCCCACAAAGAATAATTAACACAATAACCTACAAACGTATCTGATATGAGTATCATTATAGATGTACACGCCAGGCAAATTTTTGATTCCCGTGGCAATCCCACCGTTGAGGTAGACGTACTTACCGAAAACGGGGTCCTGGGAAGGGCTGCGGTTCCCTCAGGAGCATCAACAGGGGAACACGAGGCCGTGGAACTACGGGATGGCGGAAAAGATTATATGGGGAAAGGAGTGCTTCAGGCCGTTAGGAACGTGAATACAACTATTGCTGAGGAAGTACGCGGGATGCTGGTCTACGATCAGAATAAGATCGATCAGGCTATGATTGACCTTGACGGTACTCCGAACAAATCAAATCTCGGGGCCAATGCCATCCTTGGGGTGTCCCTTGCAGTGGCCAAGGCAGCAGCAGATGAGATGGGGATGTCCCTGTTCCGCTATGTGGGCGGGGTTAGCGCCAACATACTGCCCGTGCCGATGATGAATATTATCAACGGGGGGTCCCACTCGGATGCGCCTATTGCCTTTCAGGAATTCATGATCATGCCGGTTAAAGCGGACAGTTTTTCAGGGGCCCTTAAAATGGGAACTGAAATCTTTCACCACCTCAAAAAAGTACTTCACGACCGGGGCCTCAGCACTGCTGTCGGGGATGAAGGCGGTTTTGCTCCGGCACTGGACGGAACCGAGGATGCCCTGGATACAATTACCAAGGCGGTAACCCAGGCAGGTTACACCATGGGCGAGGAAGTGATGATTGCCCTGGACTGCGCCTCTGCGGAGTTCTATGTGGACGGGAAATACGACTATACGAAGTTTGAAGGGTCCAAAGGGGCCGTGCGCAGCTCTGCCGAGCAGGCAGACTACCTTGCCAGCCTATGCGAGAAGTACCCTATCATCTCCATCGAAGACGGGATGGACGAAAACGACTGGGAAGGCTGGAAACTGCTTACCGACAAGGTAGGGGACAGGGTACAGCTGGTGGGGGATGACCTCTTCGTGACTAATGTGGAGCGTCTCTCGCGGGGGATTCGCGAAGGCATCGCAAACTCCATCCTGATCAAGGTCAACCAGATTGGCACACTTACCGAGACCATCGCGGCGGTAAACATGGCCAAAAATGCAGGCTATACTTCCGTAATGTCCCACCGTTCAGGGGAAACAGAAGACAACACCATTGCAGATCTTGCTGTTGCCCTCAATACAGGCCAGATCAAAACTGGCTCTGCTTCACGGAGCGACCGGATGGCCAAATACAACCAGTTGCTCCGCATAGAGGAGGAACTGGGTTCGGTAGCACGTTTCCCTGGGGTAGAGGCTTTTAAGGTGTCCCGTTAATTTATCGGTTTATTAACATCCGGAAAGACTCTGTGATCAGGGTCTTTTCCTATTTTGGCCCCATGGAGCACGAGATTTGGAACCCATCAAAAACACTTTGAGATGAGCCATCAATTTTTATTCATTGCAGCGGAAAACGATGCCCTGCCGGAATGCAAGGCCGGGGGGATGGGAGATGTCGTAAGGGATGTTCCCAGGGAGATAGCGGAAAGGGGAGATACTGTCCGGGTGGTTGTCCCGTCCTATGGGAGGCTCCACCAGGCCGGAACACTAGTGTCCACCCTTGAATTTTCACTTAGGGGGGTATCTTATTCTGCAGGGCTCTTCAGGGTGGAACCGAAGAAAAATTCTGCCGGCATCACCCATTACGTGATCCACCACCCGGAAATCACCGCCGGGGAAATCGCCCATATGTACCACCACGACCCGGATGAACCTTTCTACACGGACACAGTGAAATTCACCATTTTCTGTACGGCCGTGGCAGAAGGGGTGAAGCAGGGGGCTTTCGGGGATGTGCAGTTCATACACCTGCATGACTGGCACAGTAGCCTGTTGTTGTTCCTTAGAGAATTCCATCCTGACTACAGCATCCTGAAAAACATCCGGGTAGTCTACAGTATTCACAACCTGGCGATACAGGGGATACGTCCTTTTGAAGGGAATTATTCTTCCCTGGAACACTGGTACCCGGGCCTGGACTATGACCGGAAAGCCCTTCAGGACCCCCGCTATTTGGACTGCATGAACCTGATGGCCCTCGGGATCAGGCTGGCCGATGGGGTGCACACCGTGTCACCCACATATAAAAATGACATCATGAAGCCCAGTGCTCCCCCGGAGTTCATAGGCGGTGAGGGACTGGAAGAAGATTTGGCGAATGCCGACCGGCAAGGGCGCCTACACGGAATCCTGAACGGGTGTAATTACCTCAACATTCGTACGGCCCAACCCGGGACTCTGTTTCCGAGTACTGCCAAAGCAATTTTCCGCTGGCTGCAGATGGAAGACAAAAAGTACAAGGCGGATTTCCTGGCACATACGGGGGAGAAGGTCATTCGCCTGATGGAGGAGCCGCCTGGGATGATTTGTTCGAGTGTGGCAAGGCTCACCGAACAGAAATTCTTTTTTTTCAAACGTTCCCCTGAGAGCCTCCTGCACATTTTAGAACGGCTCGAGAAGATAGGCGGGGTCTATATGCTGCTGGGTACGGGAGCGCCTGACTATGAGGAATTTTTCAGGGATGTAAGCTACCGCCACCCCAGTTTCATCTTCATCAATGCACAGAGTGAAGACCTGATCGATTCTATGTACCTGGAAACGAACCTCTACCTCATGCCCAGCCTTTTTGAACCCTGTGGGATCAGCCAGATGCTTGCCATGAGAAACGGGAATCCCTGTCTTGCGCATGCCACGGGCGGGTTGAACGATACCATCAGCCACCTGAAAACCGGTTTCCTGTTCGGGGGGGACCGCTATTCAGAGAAGATTGACCAGCTGCAGAAAGTATTTGACCTGGCTCTGACACTTTTTCTGGAGGAGCCTCAGACCTGGGAGAAAATTCGCAACCAGGCCCGCAAACAGCGATTCACCTGGCGAAAATCCGTGGATGCGTATTACCGGGATTTGTACGGTATTGATTAGGGGCCACCTGCCTTTACACCTATTGTTAATATAGGTTTAAAGGTAGCGATCACATTGTTAAAACAGGGGCTTTTTGTTACCTTTACAAGACGTGCGAACCTTTAGAAAAACAAACGGCAATGGCAGATAAAGCAAGCTTATCCTTCAGAGGAGAGACCTATGAATTTCCCGTTGTGGAAGGGACTGAAAAAGAACTGGCAATCGACATAAAATCCCTGAGGAGCTCCTCAGGGCTGATCACCCTGGACCCGGGCTACAAGAATACGGGGTCCTGTGAGAGTGCCATTACCTTCCTGGACGGAGAAAAGGGAATCCTCAGATACAGGGGCTATGCCATTGAAGAACTGGCCGAGAAGGCAGATTTTCTCGAAGTAGCCTATCTGCTGATCTTCGGTGAGCTTCCCAATAAAGAGCAACTGGCGAAATTCCATTCGGACATTAAGGCCGAATCCCACGTGGATGAAGAGATGAAGAAGATCCTGGACGGCTTTCCGAAATCGGCCCATCCGATGGGAGTGCTTTCTGCCCTGACCAGTGCCCTGATCGCGTTTAACCCCTCTGCGGTGGATGTAACCTCTGAGGAGGACCTCTACCACGCCATTGTCCGCCTGCTGGCAAAATTCCCTGTACTGGTATCCTGGACACTGAGAAAGAAGATGGGGCTCCCTCTGGATTACGGGGATGATTCACTTGGTTATGTGGAGAACATCCACAAGATGATGTTCAAGCGTCCCAACCGGGAATACCGGGTCCATGAAGAGGTGGTGCAGGCCCTCGACCAATTGCTGATCCTGCATGCAGACCACGAACAGAACTGTTCCGCGTCTACGGTTCGTATTGTGGGGTCTTCCCACGCAGGCCTCTTTGCTTCTATCTCCGCGGGGATCTCTGCCCTATGGGGTCCGTTGCACGGAGGGGCAAACATGGCCGTCCTCGAGATGCTGGAGGCGATACAGGCCGATGGAGGGGACACCAAAAAATACATGGCAAAGGCCAAGGACAAGGATGATCCATTCCGCCTGATGGGCTTTGGACACAGGGTTTACAAGAATTTTGATCCCCGCGCCCGCATCATCAAGAAGGCGGCTGACCAGGTGCTTGGGCAACTCGGTGTGGAAGACCCGATCCTGGAGGTAGCCAAGGGCCTTGAAAAAGAAGCCCTGGAGGATCCGTACTTCGTGGAACGGAAACTCTATCCGAATGTGGATTTCTATTCGGGGATCATTTATCGGGCCCTGGGAATCCCTATCGATATGTTTACGGTAATGTTTGCCCTTGGTCGTCTTCCCGGATGGATCGCACAGTTCCGTGAAATGCGTCTTAACCATGAACCCATAGGACGGCCACGGCAGGTTTACACAGGGGAAAACTACAGGCCGTTTAAGCCTCTTAACAAAAGGTAATACCATGCCGGTTTTTCAAATTACAGGACCCCATTTCCGGGGTCCTTTTTTGTATCTTGCCGGCAAAAAGCAGGTCCCTATATGTTCAATCTGCACATAAAAGACGAAACCTCACCCCTGAGGTCCGTACTTCTGGGAACCGCCGCCCAGCCAGGGCCTGAACCCAGGCCCCAAGAAGCCTATGACCCCAAATCACTGGAGCATATCCTGGCAGGCACATACCCCCGGGAGGAAGACATGGTTCTTGAAATGGAAGGGTTTGCAGCCGTGCTCAGGAAATACAACGTACAGGTATTCAGGCCAAAGGTATTGCCTGATTGCAACCAAATATTTTCCCGTGATATCGCCTTTGTGGTAGATGACAAACTGGTGAAAGCCAATATCCTGCCAGAGCGGGAGCGGGAGTTTGATGCCATCCTGCATGTACTGGAGCATATCGAGAAGGAACAGGTATTGGTGCCCCCGGAAGAAGTCCATGTGGAAGGCGGGGATGTCATGCCCTGGGGCGAATACCTCTTTGTGGGCACTTATACGAAACCGGATTACCGGGAGTATATCACAGCCCGCACGAACCAGGAGGCAGTGGACTATCTGAGGGAGCGGTTTCCCTCCAGGACCGTAAAGGCCTTAGAACTTAGGAAGTCCAATACGGACCCCCGTAAGAATG
>SBFL01000259.1 GCA_006227965.1 Bacteroidota bacterium
CTGGTCGATGATATTTACAGATTCTTCCGCGAGCCTGTAAACGTTGGCTTCCCGGGAGCGGTAATCCCCTCCCTTGATCGTGTCGTAAAAGAGACGGTAGGGACTGTCCCCGTCGCCCTGGTAGTTCTTGGCAGCATTGATGCCTCCCTGGGCCGCAATGCTGTGGGCGCGCCTTGGGGAATCCTGATAACAGAATGTCTTTACATTGTAGCCCAGCTCGGCCAGGGTAGCCGCGGCTGAAGCTCCTGCCAGCCCGGTCCCTACGATAATGATATCGATGTTCCGCTTGTTGGCAGGATTAACAAGGTTGATCTCGTTCTTATGCTTGGTCCATTTATCAGCCAGCGGGCCGGATGGCACCTTTGAGTCCAGAATTCCCATAATTAATGCGTTATCGGGTTTAGGTGATGATAGAGGGCTATAAAGATGAACAGCAGCGGAACCACAATGGCATAAAGCCGGGTGAAGTTCCGGATACCGGGAGTATACCTGTTATTCACTCCCATGGACTGGAAGGACGAGGCAAATCCGTGCCACAGGTGCAGGGACAGCAGAACGAAGGAAATCACGTACAGGACCGTCCTCCAAACGGGCTCAAATTTTTCGACTGTTTCTGCAAAGTAGCGGGTTGGGTCCTGGGGGTTTGCCTCTACGAACTTGTAGTTAATTTCGTGTATCCAGAAGTCGTAGAAATGCAACCCAAGGAAGGCCAGGACCATAACACCGGTGATGATCATATTCCTGGAAACCCAGGGGGCATTGGCACCCCCACTGTACTTGACGTACTTGATGGTCCGTGCCTTTTTGTTCTGCAGCTCGAGCACAAACCCCATAGCGAAGTGGACCACCACCCCGGCGATGAGGATAGGTTGCATGATAAACTGTACCAGCGGGTTGTAACCCATAAAATGAGACCACTGGTTAAAAATTTCCGGGCTGATTACAGAAGTAAAATTAATCGTGACGTGAAGGGCCAGGAACAGCACCAAAAAAAAGGCCGGATAAGGCCATGACCACCTTTCTGGCAACAGAGGATTTAGCGAGTCCGCTCATGGATAGTTGGTTTTTTACAGCGAACACAAAAATACTTCACAGCCTACTTAATAACAAACTTTAACAGCCTTTCTGAGGGGTTTTGAAAGTATCTCATGAAGATTCAGGCATAAGTTCATTCCGACAGATCCTCCCCCCTCATATCTGAGAGTTGGATGCGCAGTGCCCGTGTGGACAACTGAACGTCGATAAAGCTCAGCAAGAGGGAAATTATGAGCGCCAGCAGGCTGATCCCGAAAAACAGATTGGCCCAGAACATCCATTGCACGTAAATGAGCAACATGCTCAGGGCACTCATCAGGAAACTAAGGATGGCGGCAGCCTGCATTTGTTTGATGATTTCAAGGCGCCTCTGCAACTGCCGGACCTGCTTTCCAAGGATAGCCGTGGCTTTTTGTTTGTATTGCCTGTGCAACTCCCGGATCAGGGCGGCAATCGCAAGGTATCTTGCATTATAGGCCAGCATGCTGAGGGAAATGGCCGGGAAAAGCAGGGCGGGGATGCTCAGGGTTAATTCCATAAGTTCAGTTGTAAGCCGTCAGTGTTTGTTGCGGCCCTATTTTATTTTGAATTGTCTTTTCTGCTGCTGCCCGCCCAGGCTGAGAACCACCTCGTAGCTGCCCTTGGGAAGGTAGGTTTTTCCATCGGCGGCTTCCTTGAGAGGTGATTTGTATTTGGACAGGTATTCCTTTTTTCCTGATTTGGAGAAGGCCACATCGTATGAGATAATATTGAATCCCGGGTCGGCCTTGACCTGGGTCTCACTAAGTGAGATGCCGTCCGGTGTCTGGACCACTGCGGTCACCAAACCGCCTTTTTGGCTGAAGAAACTGACATCCAGCCCCGGGGTAGTCGGGGTGCCCCAGGAGGAATAGGAATTTCCCCAGCGGGAAGAATGCTGCAGATCAGAAAGCTCAAATACTATCAGTGATTCATCGAGATCCTCCCTTGAAAGAGCTTCCAGGGCGGCGATATCTGCCTTGTAGATACTTCGCCCATGGGTGCCGACCAACAGGTGTTTGGCCTCCTGTTGGATGACCAGATCATGAACGGCCACATGAGGCATTCCGTTTTGCATCAGCTCCCAGTGCTCCCCCCGGTCTAGGGATACATACAGGCCATTGTCGGTACCTGCGAAGAGGAGGTTCTCGTTTGCGGGATCTTCCAGCACCACATTTATCGGGGAGGCCGGAATTCCGTCTGAAATGGATTTCCAGGATTGCCCGTAATCCTCGCTCACATAGAGATAGGAGGTGAAATCATCCCACCGGTAACCGTTCAGGGCCACATAGACCCGACCTTCTTTATGTCCGGATGCCGCAACCCGGCTCACCCACAGGTCGTCTGGAAAGCTGTCGGAGATCCGCTGCCAGGATGCCCCTGAATTGCTGCTGATATGGACCAGGCCGTCATCGCTTCCCGTGTAGAGCAGTCCGAACCGGTAAGGCGATTCTGAAATCGTCGTAAGGGTTCCATAGGCGACATTCCCTTTCTTGCCCCCCTGCGTCAGATCTTCCGAGATGGCACTCCAGTCATCACCCTGGTTCATGGACCTGTGAAGCTTGTTGCTGCCGAGATAGAGGATGTCCTGATTATGAGAGGACAGCAGGATAGGGGTCTGCCAGTTAAAGCGATACGGGGATTCCCCAAGGGAGTGCTTCGGCTGAATGTAGGTTCTTTTTTCTGAGCCGAGGTCCAGCCGGAAATAATTGCCAAACTGAAATCCTGTGTAGACGATATCCGGATTCCGGGAATCCACCTGCACCTGCATTCCGTCTCCACCCATGATGGGCTCCCACGCGTACTGGCCGGTTTGTTGCCACCTTACGGATTCATCCGCATTGTGAGGTCCTTTCCAAACCCCGTTGTCCTGCAGCCCCCCGTAAACATTATAAGGCTTTTGGTTGTCTACGTTTATGGCATAAAACTGGCCAACGGTTGGAGTGTTGTTTTTGATCCAGTGCTGCCCATAGTCGTAGGAGATGTTTACACCCCCGTCATTACCGTTTATCAGGTGCCCCTGCAGTTCCGGGTTGATCCAAACGGCGTGATGGTCTGAATGTACATTTTCCCCATTGATGGATTTAAATGACCTGCCACCATCGTCGGACCGGAGGATGGGTACTCCGAAGATATAGATCTGTTCTTTGTTGTAGGGAGCCACACGGATCTGCCCGAAATAGTAACCGTAACTGTAGTAGAGGTCCTCAATAAAATCTTCATGCGTCTTGCCCCAGGTTTTCCCCCCATCATCGCTGCGATATACCTCCGCCCCTATGACCGGAGTGTCGAATAGAAGGGAGTTGGCGTCTTCCAGGTAGGCTGCCAGGTCCGCTGGTTTGACTGTGCCGCTGCGGACCATCTGTTTCACATTATCGGCCCTGTATTTTTCCTGGAAACCATTGGTTTTCAAAAATTCGTTCAGCTTGTCGTTGTCCAGTTCCAGGAACTGACTTGCCGGCATGGTCTTAAAATCTTCCTTTTTCAACGTGTCGGCATCCTCATCGGCATCATCCTTAGGCCGTCTGAACTGGTTGTCCAGGATGGCATAAATGGTTCCCGAGTCAACCACGGCAAGACCAATCCTCCCAACACCTTCACCAGTGGGGAACCCCGAACCTTCAATTGTGATCTTCCGCCAGGTGTCTCCCCCGTCCGCACTTTTATAGATCCCTGAGCCGGGACCACTGCCATTGAAATTCCAGGCCTTCCGGTCGCGCTCCCAGGCCGCTGCATAAAGAACATCGGGATTATCCGGGGAAGATGCCAAATCAATGATCCCCGTGTTCTGGTCAACAAAAAGCGTCTGCTTCCAGGTCTTTCCTCCGTCTGAAGATTTATACACGCCCCGTTCCTGGTTGGGAGAATAGAGGTGCCCCGTCACGGCTACCGTGACTTCATCAGGACGGGTCGGATGGATGAGGATTCGGCCTATGTGGTGTGAATCGGGCAGGCCGGAATAGGTCCAGGTCTTTCCCATATCGGTGGATTTGTAGATGCCGATACCTGCATATGAGGACCGGGAGGAATTGTTTTCTCCGGTGCCGGCATAAATGGTTCCGCTGGGCCAGTGGACGGCGATTTCCCCGAGGTTCTGGGTTGGGGTGTTGTCCATCACCGGTTCAAAGGAAGTTCCGTTATTCCCTGTATACCATAACCCTCCGGAAGCATAAGCTACATAGAACTCGGAGGGCTTTTCCGGGTTGGCCTCAATATCCACAACGCGCCCGCTCATGACGGATGGGCCAATGTTATCCAGGCGCAGGTTTTTAACCAGGGAATTCGTCTTCATAGTCTCCTGTTGCTGCAGCGCGTGCATGACCTTCGCAGCATCGGTGGGTGATGTTTGGGCAGTCAGTGAAGCAAGGCCGGTTAGACTGAGCAGGAAGAAGAATATTTTCTTAGTCATAATGGATGGATTCTTTTGGTTTTCAGGAGTTTGTTCTTTGAACAAACGTTAAGCGCGTTAGAATTTTTGGTAATTTAGGAAGGATAAACCAACTAAACCAAAAATTATGGAAGAGTACCTGCCTTTAATTATCCAATTGATTTCCGGGGCCCTTGGTGGAAACCTGGCCGGGAAACTTTTTCCTGGTATTTCCCTCGGGGCCCTGGGAAATTCCATCTCCGGAATTCTCGGTGGCGGAGTTGGCGGATGGCTCCTAAGCATGATGGGGCTTGTCGAACTGGAGGCTGGCATGGGCCTTTCCTCTGTCCTGGGAAGTATTGCCGGCGGAGGTGTGGGCGGCGGCCTTATTATGGCTGTTATCGGGGGCCTCAGAAAGGCATTCGTCAAATAGCTGAACAAGCCGGACACAACATCAAAAGGAGGGAATCCTCCTTTTTTTTGTTCCTGAGGGAACCTACCTTTGAGCAAACCGAAATACTATGAAATACCATCCCATCGATTCCGGCCTTTTTGTCAGAAACCGACAAAAATTCATTGCCAAAATGCAACCTGCCAGCCTGGCTGTTTTCAATTCCAATGACATCTACCCGGTCAGCGCGGATAGCACGATGCCCTTTCAGCAGCATCGGGATATTTTTTACCTGAGCGGAGTAGACCAGTAGGAAAGCATCCTGCTTCTTTTCCCGGATGCCATGGAACCAAAAAACCGGGAGGTGCTGTTCCTGAGGGAAACCAAT
>SBFL01000260.1 GCA_006227965.1 Bacteroidota bacterium
ACTGATCTTCTGGATAGGATTCTCCTGGGTGTATGATTTGACTCCGGAAGGTATCCGAAGGACCCCTGAAGACTACGACACCCCCGAAACCAGGGAGATGAACAGCCGCAGGCTGAATGCCGTGATCGTGGGATCCGTTATTACGGCTGTATTGGTACTTGTGGCGGGTAGTTTCTGGGCCGGATCAAGGTGGGGGAGTGAAATGGACATGGCCACCAATTCGGAGTATCGTATTGCAGTGCTGCCTTTTGAGGACCGGTCGGACAATGCGGATTTTGAGTATCTGCGAGAAGGCCTTGCAGAGGATGTCATAAGCAAATTGTTTAATTTCTCTGGGGTATCGGTTATTTCCTCCCGGTCCGCTTTCCAGTTCAAGGATACGGATAAGTCTATTGATGAGATCTCAAGGGAACTCGGTGCCGATATTGTATTGATCGGGAACTACACCATCACCGATCAGCAGGTGGATGTAAAAGTGGAAGTTATTGATACTGAGGCGGATGAAATCCTCAATTATGCCTCTATCGTCGGGGACCTGGGCCATGTCAGGGAGATTTCATCGCAAATTGGATTCCATCTGCAAAAGTCCCTTGATATATCTGTAAATGAAGCGGACAAGGAAGGAGAAATCGGGAAAGAACCGGTTCATCCGGAAGCTTTCAAAATGAATGCCCTCGGTAAGAGCGCCATGCGAGACCACACCGGACAAAAACTGGAGGAAATCACACAGTATTTCGAGGCAGCTATTGAATTGGATCCGGATTACGCAGATGCTTACATCGGTATGGCCGAAGCCTATATTTTTGATGTGAATCGAGGGTACCTTTCCCCGGCGGAAGTTGCACAGAAAGTCAAGAAGTATGCCCTTATAGCGGAGAAGTTGAATCCCGGAAGCGGGGAAGTTAGCGGAATCCTAGGAATCATGCATAACCTTGATTATCAATATGGTAAAGCGATTCCCTATTTTGAAAAGGCAGTGGCAAAAAGCCCCAATTTTAGCCTGACATACCCCTGGTATGCTTTTGCATTGTATCTTGAATTGGGCGATTTTGATAAGGCTGAGAACCTTTTGAAGAAGGCAGCGGAAGTAGACCCACTAAATTCTTTGAACGATATATACCTGGCCATGAACTACCTGTTTCAGGATAAATATGAAAAGGCAGAAGACCTTATAGATACGAGGCTTAGCCTGGACCCTGATCACATAGAAATGCTTTGGATAAAAACCGTGATCCTAGTTGAAAAGGGATTGTACGATGAGGCTTATGAAACTATATTAAAGCGGCAAGAATTTTTGGAAACCAATTTTATATCTGGTTACGTTTTTGCAAAAGTGGGGCAAACCGAACGTGCTGAAAAGGTTTTGAAGAATATATTGGAACGTTCACAGGACAGGTATGTCCCACCTTCCCAAATAGCTATTCTGATGTGTGGACTTGAGATGTATGATGAAGCACTGGGCCAGATAGAAGAGGCATTTCTTACCCATGACCAGTGGTTGGGGTGGGTTGTGTTCACCTCCATGACCGATCCGATCAAAGATGATCCCAGGTACGTTTCCCTGATGGGTACTCTGTAGGGGAATAATGTACTCTTGCAAAGCATGCTTCGGTAATGAAATTCCTGAAAATCTCGACCATCTCCTCGCATTTCATTACGCATCCGCCGCCGAATTTTCCGAGCCTTTGTATTTTTGACGTGCGAATTACTGTCTTATGAAGATTACCTACAGGGATGAGGAATTATGGAACACCTGGACGCATGGCCTGGGAATCCTCCTGGGGGTGATTGGTGCCATTTTTATGCTTTTTAGGGTACATGAGGCGGATAGCCTGGCGCGAACCTCCATCTGGATTTACAGCATTTCAGTTATCGTCCTTTTTACCGCCTCCACGGTCTACCATGCCGTGGCGGACCCCCGGATCAAACGTAAGCTCAGGATTCTGGATCATATAAGCATTTATATTCTTATTGCAGGCACCTATTCTCCCGTGGCCTTGATCACCCTGCGGGAGGGAAGCGGCTGGTGGCTCTTTGGGGCCGTATGGGGAATGGCCCTCTTCGGTACGGTCCTTAAGCTTTTTTTTACGGGGAAATTTGAGCTATTCTCTCTGTTTTTATACCTGCTAATGGGATGGCTCATCGCCATTGACCTCAGAAACCTTCTGGACCATCTGACCCCAACAGGTAAAGGGCTGCTAATGGCCGGAGGGGCTTTTTACACGGTGGGGATCCTTTTTTATGCCATTCGGAAAATCCCTTTTAACCATATGATCTGGCATTTCTTTGTGCTGGCGGGAGCCCTTTGCCACTGGTTGTTTATCTATCTGGATGTCGTTCCGGGATAACGGACCGGCTAGAGGAGATAGGCCAGCACAAGTCCGAGAAGGATCACAGCTAGTTTCCTGATGTTGTGGGCATGGTTCCGCGAACTTTCAAACAGGATGATCGTAGATACGTGGAGGATCATCCCGATCACCAGGGCCAGCAAATAGTCATATGCATCGTGCAGGGCTGGAAGTGCTCCCATCCAGGTTCCAACGGGTGTCATCATGGCAAAGGCACCCATAAAAATCCAGGTGGTGGTCCGGGACATGCCGGATTCGATAAAGAACCCACCAAGGATCAGGGCTACCGGTATTTTATGAATGGTAATTCCCCAAATGGCCGGCTGGTTGGAAGAAAGCGGAATGCCTTCCAGAAAGGCATGCAGCCCGAGGCTTACAAACAGCATTAACGGGAAGCCACTTCCCTTGGGGCTTCCGTGAAGGTGGCCGTGTTCTGCACCCCTTGAGAAGGACTCCAGGATAATTTGCAGCAGGATTCCCAGGGCGATGAAGACACCGGTTTGTTCGCCCCCGTGCCGTGCAAAGACATCCGGAAGTAATTCAAATAGGGTGACTCCCAGCAGGAAGGCACCACTGAAGGACAATAGCAACCGATGGTCCTTTATCCTAACAGATGGAACTGCAAACAAAACCAGGTAACTCAGCAGCACTGCAAGAGCCGGCAATAACAAAGCCATAGGGTAGGGGAGTGAAGGTATCATCTGACTACAGGGCCATAAAATTAGTGTATTTTTGGACTTTAAAGCACCAAACGGATGTCACAAAACTTTAAAATGCTTGCCAAGACCCTCTATGGCATGGAATCCATCCTGGCAACAGAATTACGGGCCCTTGGGGCGGGAAAGGTTAAGGAAGGGGTCCGGTGTGCTTTTTTTGAAGGGGATCAGGGTTTTATGTACAAGGCCAACCTTTCATTGCGGACGGCCCTGAGAATCCTTAAGCCACTCCAGACCTTTAAGATCCGCCATCCGGGGGATCTTTATCCAAAAATACAGGAGGTTCGGTGGCGTGACTACCTGGGTCCGAAGATGACCTTTGCGGTGGACGCGGTCCTGAACAGTCCGCACTTTTCGCATTCCCTTTTTGTTTCCCAGAAAGTCAAGGATGCTATCGTGGATCAATTCCGGGCTTCCACAGGGGAGCGCCCCAGCATTTCCGTGTCCAATCCGGATGTCCGGATCAATCTGCACCTTCAGGGCGATTTGGTCCACCTCTCGTTGGATAGTTCGGGAAGTTCCCTGCACCGGCGCGGATACCGCACAGATACGAACAAGGCGCCCCTGAATGAGGCCCTGGCTGCTGGCCTGCTCTTGCTTGCCGGGTGGAGGGGGCAGTCGGATTTTCTGGATCCCATGTGCGGTAGCGGAACGCTGCTTATAGAAGCCGCAATGATCGCCTGTAATATTCCGGCTAACATCAATCGGGAGCGGTTCGGTTTCCAGACCTGGAAGGATTATGATGAGTCCCTTTATAAAACGATCTATCAGGCCAACCTGGCCAGGACACGGGACTTTCCCTATACAATTACCGGGTTTGACAAGGCCCCTTCAGCGGTCCGCAAAGCCGGGGGCAATATTGATGCAGCCAAACTGTCGGATTTTATTCAGGTTGAACAGCAGGATTTCTTCAGGAGCCATAAACAAACAGACGGCCCCCTTTTCCTCATAGCCAACCCTCCTTACGGGGAGCGTCTTCCGGTGGAGACAGAGCGCTTCTACCAGCAATGGGGGGATACCCTTAAGCAGGATTATGCAGGTACTCAGGCCTGGTTGTTCACCGGAAACCTTGAGGGCCTAAAGTTTGTCGGGCTGCGCCCTTCCAAAAAGATCAAGTTGTTTAACGGCAGTATTGAGTCACGGCTGGTGCGATACGATATTTATGAGGGAAGCAAAAAGGCAAAAAAGCAGTAAAGTGGGCTATTCCGCTATTGCCGCAGGTTTTTTGCGGGCTTTTCGATAAATGGGAAGCAAGTAGGTCAGGGTATAGTTGAAACCCACCCCGAACCGGCTTCCATCTGTTTTGCGGTTAAATCCCGGAATCCATATGTTGGGGAGCACTTCCGACTCTTTATCCGTAATAAGAACCCCGAGTCTGATGCTGACCCCCATGTAAAAATTTGCAATCAGCTCGGCCTTTACACCCAGCAGCAATTCGAGCCATGAGGCATTCAGCCCGCTGTATTCCCCCACCAGGTCGGTTCCTTCCGGGAACGTACCGGGGTTCCAGTACCGGTTACTGTCGTAAAGCCTGTAATTGTTCAGGGTCTTACTAAAGGTTGAAATCGCATACCGCGCCCCCACGAAGATACTGTTATTCATCCCGTACCAGTTTTGATAGGTGTTGAAATCCACGCCCAGCTTGGCATAACTCCCCGAACTTGTAAAATCATAAAGCACGATCCGGTTGACATCATCTGCATTTTCCAGCGCTTCCTCCACCGTTTTCGATTCATTTCCCAGTTCGGCAGCCAGGAACAAACGCTGGCTGACCCTGAAATCCCCTACGATCTCAAATCCTTCGTACTTGTCATTCAGGGCCGTAATCAGAGGGCGACTGAGATCAATGCCCACCCTCAGGCCGTACACCTCGGATTTTTTGGTCGTATCCCGTACGGTTTCCTGCCCGTGCCCCCATAGGGAAACCCAAAGGCACAGCAAAGGGAAGTACTTAATGATAGATCGATACATGTCTGCTGTCCTGGGTTTGGACCGAAGTGGTGTCCACCTCGAGGTTTTGAATCCAGTTTTCGCTGCCGTTTTCCACCTGCCCGTCGAGGTCTTCGTAATTAGCGATAAAACCACAGGCCCTTGAAACAAAGACTTCACTGGTTAGATAGGTGAGTCTAAG
>SBFL01000277.1 GCA_006227965.1 Bacteroidota bacterium
GTATGAAGACGGTCATTGGCAGGAATTGCTGGATAATGGCCTATTGCCACATCGCCCATGACTGTATTGTGGGTGACCATTGTATTTTTTCAAATAATTCCACCCTGGCAGGCCATGTGACTATTGGGGATTTCGTTGTACTCGCCGGAATGGTGGCTGTACAGCAATTCGTCTCCGTGGGCTCACATGCCTTTGTCACAGGCGGTTCCCTGGTACGTAAGGACGTTCCCCCCTTCGTAAAGGGGGCCCGGGAGCCCATGTCCTATGTCGGCATTAATTCGGTCGGTTTGCGCAGGAGGGGATTTACCACTGAAAAGATCAGGGAGATCCAGAATATCTACCGCATCCTGTACCAGATGCATTACAACAATTCTCAGGCCGTTCAAATCATTGAGGCGGAGATGGAAGCAACCCCGGAGCGAGATGAAATCCTTCAGTTTATAAGGGATTCTCAGCGGGGTATCATGAAAGGATATTTCACCAACAATTAATTATGGCAACAACATCCGATATCCGGAAGGGACTCTGTATCCGGTATAACAACGACATCTACAAGATTGTGGAGTTCCTGCACGTTAAGCCTGGCAAAGGCCCAGCATTCGTTAGGACGAAGCTCAAGAGTGTAACCAGTGGGAAGGTTCTGGATAATACCTTTTCGGCCGGGCATAAGATCGAAGATGTGCGGGTGGAGACCCGTTCCTACCAGTTCCTGTACTCGGATGGGGAAACCTATCACTTCATGAATACAGACGATTATAATCAAATCGCTCTGCAGGAAAGTGCCCTTGATTCTCCGGAACTGCTCAAGGAAGGCGAGGTGGTAACCATTATGTTCAATACAGAGGACAACATGCCACTTGTGGTCGAGATGCCCGCCAGTGTCATCCTTGAAGTAACCCAGACCGAGCCTGGCGTGAAAGGCAATACGGCCACCAACGCTACCAAACCGGCCACGGTGGAAACAGGAGCCCGGATCAATGTACCCCTTTTCATAAATGAGGGGGACAGGATCCGGATAGACACAGAAAAGGGCGCTTATATGGAACGCGCCAAGGAATAGGTCCCATTCATGAAGTTTCCCAGCACTTACCGACTTGAAGAAATTGCAGCGCTTATCGGGGCTGAAATGGTCGGTCCCAGGGATTTTCCGGTCCTCGGGATGAATGAGATTCACGTGGTCGAACCCGGGGACATCGTATTTGTGGACCATCCGAAATACTACGACAAGGCCCTTCAATCCAGGGCAACCATTGTCCTGATCAACAAAGTTGTTCCTTGTCCGGAGGGTAAGGCCCTGCTGATCTCAGAGGACCCTTTCCGGGATTTCAACAGGCTCACCAATCATTTCAGGCCCTTCCAGGCGGCAGAGGTTTGCATTGATCCCTCATCACGGGTTGGTGAGGGAACCGTGATTCAGCCAAATGTATTTATCGGTCGTGAAGTGACGATTGGCAAAAACTGCCTAATTCAGCCCAATGTCATCATCCATGATCATTGCGTCCTGGGAGACAATGTGGTGGTACAATCCGGTACTGTGATTGGCTCAGACGCCTTTTATTACAAGAAAAGGCCTGAAGGTTTTGACCGCCTGCAATCCGGCGGAAGGGTCGTGCTGGAAGATGATGTAGAACTCGGAGCGCTTTGTACCATTGACCGTGGGGTAACGGGGGATACGCGCATCGGAAAAGGCAGCAAACTCGACAACCAGGTACACGTGGGGCACGATACTGTGATTGGCCGGAATTGCCTGATCGCCTCCCAGACCGGAATAGCCGGGTGTGTGGTAATGGAGGATGAGGTTACGCTTTGGGGCCAGGTAGGGGTCACCAGTGCCATCCGGATCGGGAAGGGGGCTGTGGTCCTCGCACAAACAGGCATTTCAAAGTCCCTCGAAGGAGGAAAAACCTATTTTGGAAGCCCGGTAGAAGAGGCGAGGGAGCGACTTAAGCAACTTGCAGCCCTGCGTCAGATCCCCGAACTTACGGCCCGGTTGAAAAAACAATGAGGAATCACTGGCCATTAAGTCCCCGATGGCCTATTTTTGTCAGAACCAAAAAATGCATAAATGAGTGTTTTAGTCAATAAGGACTCAAAGATTATCGTACAGGGCTTTACTGGGAGTGAAGGCACCTTCCACGCGGATCAGATGATTGCCTATGGCACCAATGTGGTTGGAGGTGTAACCCCCGGCAAGGGAGGGCAGAAGCACCTGGAAAGACCCGTCTTCGATACCGTAGCGGATGCTGTTGAAAACACCGGAGCCGATACCAGCATTATTTTTGTACCCCCGGCCTTTGCCGCAGATGCGATCATGGAAGCCGCCGATGCGGGCATCCAGGTGATCATCACCATTACTGAGGGAATCCCGGTAGCTGATATGATCAAGGCCTATGACTATGTAAAGAAACGGGGAATACACCTGGTAGGGCCCAACTGCCCCGGGGTGATTACCCCGGGGGAAGCCAAAGTAGGCATCATGCCGGGTTTCGTCTTTAAGAAAGGCGGGGTTGGAATTGTATCGAAATCTGGTACGCTCACTTATGAGGCTGCCGACCAGGTGGTCCGTCAGGGCCTGGGAATCTCGACCGCTATCGGGATCGGGGGAGACCCCATCATCGGGACTACTACCCGCGAGGCCATGCAACTGCTCATCGAGGATCCGGAGACGAACTGCGTGGTAATGATCGGAGAAATCGGGGGTCAACTGGAAGCCGAAGCAGCCCGTTGGTATAAGGAAAGTGGCTCTGATAAGCCCGTTATAGGGTTTATCGCCGGGGAAACGGCACCGGCCGGCCGCACCATGGGCCATGCAGGTGCCATCGTGGGCGGCAGCGATGACACTGCCCAGGCCAAAAAAAGGATCATGCGCGAATGTGGTATCCATGTGGTGGATTCCCCTGCCCGTATCGGAATGAAGGTTATGGAAGTACTTGGCTGAAATCGTTAACGCTTTGATAAAAATCCCGCTCTGGCGGGATTTTTTATTGCATACTTAGTAACTTGAAGGTTATCTTTGAAATACTAAAAGACTACTGAGCAAAACCAAACAGAATGAAAATCCTCGAAGGAAAAAAAGTGATTATTACCGGAGCCAGCCGGGGTATAGGACGTGGAATTGCCACTGTCTTTGCCAGCCACGGGGCCCATGTGGCCTTTACCTATAGCAGTAGCGAAGGACCGGCCATGGAACTTCAGAATGAATTGAAGGCTCTGGGGGTTATGGCCGGGGCCTACAAAAGCAACGCAGCCAGTTTCGAAGATTGCGAATCCCTGGTAGCCCGGGTGCTGGAGGACTTCGAGGGGGTGGATGTGCTTATCAATAACGCGGGAATTACCCGTGATAACCTCCTGATGAGGATGAGTGAAGCGGATTTTGACGAGGTGATCGCCACCAACCTCAAGTCTGTATTCAATATGACAAAGGCCGTACAGCGGACTTTGTTAAAACAGCGTAGCGGTTCCATCATTAATATTAGCAGCGTAGTGGGGGTCAAGGGAAATGCAGGCCAGGCAAATTACGCTGCATCCAAGGCAGGGATAATCGGTTTTTCCAAGAGTATAGCCCTGGAACTGGGCTCTCGGAACATCCGGTGCAATGCCATTGCCCCGGGTTTCATAGAAACTGAAATGACACAAAAACTGGATGAGAAGACGGTACAGAGCTGGCGTGATGCCATTCCGCTGAGAAGGGGAGGGACCCCTGAGGACGTAGCGAACGCCTGTTTATTTCTGGCCTCGGACCTCTCTTCCTATATCACCGGACAGGTGCTCAACGTAGATGGAGGCATGCTTACCTAACAGCGCCTTTCTGAAGCGGGGACATGCCGGTCCGGACGGATTTATTGAATAACTTTAATTCCTCACCCATGATTTGGTATGTACTGACTGTCTTAGTGCTGAGCCTGGGTCTTTATCTTCTGGACAGGTTCGCCTCCCGGAAGATGTTTTGAACCCAATGGAAAATTTCAACTGAATGACCTTCCAAAATGTACTGTGGATCGGGCTTTGTGCAGTTTTGGCATTTGGAGGGGTCTGGTACCTGTATTTTTTCCGGGCAAAAAACTACCCTTCTAAATACCTGCTTGCCTGCCTGCGTTTTATCAGTTTCATGGGGATACTGCTGTTGCTGATCCCGCTGAATCTCGAGAAAATAACCCCATTTACTGAGAAACAGGGACTGATCCTTTTACTGGATAACAGCGGATCGGCAGGAAGGGACCCTGCCAGAGAACAGATTCTCAGGGCGAGGGATCTTTTTTCCGGGGATCGTGCACTCAGGGATCGGTTCGACCTTAGCACCTATGTTTTCGGGAAGTCCCTGCGGAACTCAGACAGCCTGGATTTTTCCGAGAACGGGACGGATATCACCTCGGCCCTGGAATCCCTCTCGAGAGGGTATCTCGACGAAAATACCAGCATAGTCCTGATAACAGACGGAATTGAAAACCAGGGACGGAGCCTTGGGGCGGCAGCCAAATCCTATGCTCCGGTCTATCCTGTGGTCGTTGGGGATACGACGCGTTATGAGGATATCAGGATAGACCAGGTAAACCTGAACCGGTATGCCTTTCTGGATAACCAGTTCCCGGTGGAAGTCCTAATATCCCATAGCGGTGCGAGACCGGCAAACGTGAAGCTGTCCCTTCTGGATAATGGAAAGCGGGTATTCCAACAGGACCTTACTATGAAGGCGGGAAGATCGACTCAGCGGGTGAATGTCCTATTAAGGGCAGATAAAGTAGGGTTCCATCAGATTACAGCCTCAGTGCCGGCTTTGGAAAACGAGCGTAATATCCACAATAACAGTCAGGCGGCAGGGATTGAAGTTATCGACGAGACCACGCTGATATCCATTGTTTCTTCGCATCCCCACCCTGATCTGGGAATGCTTAAGCGATCCATTGAGGCCAATGAACAACGGCAGGCCCGTGTGGTAATGCCTTCAGAGGTCGCCTCCCTTAGCGGGGATACGGACCTCTGGATCTTTTTTCAGCCGGATATCTCTTTCCGTTCGGCCTACGACCTGCTAAAAAACACGAAAACCCCCCTTGTGACCATTACAGGAGGGCTGACTGACTGGAACTTCCTGAATGCCGTACAGGGTAGTTTTATCCTGGAGGAAGCCGGCCCCGAAGAGGAATTGTTGCCCGAACTTAACCCGTCCTTTGGGTATTTTGATGTTTCTCAATGGG
>SBFL01000018.1 GCA_006227965.1 Bacteroidota bacterium
ATTTTGTATTGGTTGGGCCTGCAGCCCTATATCGCCAGCTCCCATGGTAACCAGTACCTGGGGGCTGGCTTTCTTGATTTCATCAATAAGAAACTCGGTTGAAACCCATTTTTTTTGGGGGTTGTCCATTAAGCTGAGAAGCCACCGTGAATCAATACCCTCAATGGCTTCCTCCCGGGCCGGATAGATGTCCAGCAGCCATACCTCGTCAAAACGGGAAAGGCTCCGGGCGAATTCGGGGCCGAAATCACGGGTTCGCGAAAACAGGTGGGGCTGGAATACAGCCAGCACCTTCCTCCCCGGGTGCATCTCCCGGACAGCCTGATAGACCGCATCAATCTCGGTGGGGTGATGGGCATAGTCATCAATATATACCAGGTCTTCAGTGGATATCCGGTAGGTGAAGCGGCGCTGCACCCCCCTGAAAGAACCGAGCCCTGCTACAAGACTTTGAGCATCGTCCGTAACCTGAAGGGCCATGGCAAAGGCGGCAAGCCCGTTGAGCAGGTTGTGGTGCCCCGGCTTGCAAAAATGCACTCCGGTGTAGGTGGCCTCTGGCGTCACAATATCAAATTCGTAGCATCCCGAAGCGGTACGCACATTCCGGATACAGTAGTCGGAATCATCCTCGATCCCATAGGTAATCCCCCGGGAGGGAAGCCCATTCCGGATAAGGAGCATGCCCTGCGGTGATACCCTGTCTGCAAACGCCTGAAAAGAGGCTTGCAGGGCTTCCCCTGAACCGTAAATATCCAGATGGTCGGCATCCATGGAAGTGATGCAGGCCACCTCCGGGTGCAGCCACAGGAAAGAACGGTCAAATTCATCTGCCTCGACAACTGTGTAAGTGGTTCCCTCCATGATAAAATTACTGCCGAAGTCCTCTGAGACGCCCCCGAGGAAAGCGGTAATCTTCAAGCCGGCCTCACGAAGGAGGTGGGCCAGGATGCACGAGGTTGTGGTTTTTCCATGCGTTCCGGCTACGGCAAGACAGCGGCTGTTTTTACTGACAAGCCCGAGCACTTCTGCCCGCTTTTTCACCTGAAACTCCGATCGGATAAAATACTGTAGCTCTGAATGACCCGGAGGTACCGCCGGGGTATAGACCACCAGGGTCCCTTCCCGTTTTGTGAAAGGCGTTGGGATCAGCTCGACCCGGTCCTCATAGTGCACGTCTACCCCTTCCGTTTCAAGCGCCCTGGTCATTGGAGACGGGGTTCGGTCATACCCGGCCACCGTCTTGCCCATCCGGACAAAATACCGGGCCAGGGCAGACATGCCGATGCCCCCCGCGCCGATGAAATAAACCCTTTGTAACCTATCGAATTCCATAGCTGCTTTCCAGCAATTTTTCAATCTCATCCACAATGTCACTGGTGGCATTTGGCCTGGCCAGTTCCAGAATGTTCTCACCCAGACGTTTCATCCGGTTTGGATCACCCACCAGATCGCCCAACGTCTTCTCAAAGGCCGTATCCAATTCGGATTCCTGCAGCATGATGGCCGCCTCCCTGCTGACGATGGCCTCGGCATTTTTACGCTGGTGATCCTCTGCCACATTCGGGGAGGGGATAAACAATACGGGCTTGCCCACCAGACAGAGCTCCGATACAGAACCCGCCCCGGCCCTGGAAATAATGAGGTCGGCCGCGGCATAGGCTGCGCCCATATCCCGGATAAAGGCATGCACCCGGACCGTTTCAGATTCGTGTTTGCGGTAGGTGTCGAAATATCCCTTCCCGCACTGCCAGAGAACCTGTATGCCGAGTGCTTCCAGGAATCCAAGCTCTTTTTCCACCAACTGGTTGATCCTTCGGGCACCAAGGCTGCCCCCAAGCACCAACAAGGTCTTTTTGTCAGCCTTCAGGCCCATGGACTCCCGTGCACCTGCCTGATTTGGAACTGAAGCCGTCAGTGCACTGCGTACCGGATTTCCGGTAAGGCGTATGGCCTGGGCCGGGAAAAAGCGCTGCATATTCTCATAGGCGACAAAAACCCTGGAGGCTCTTTTGGCCAGCCATTTGTTGGTGATGCCTGCAAAGGAATTCTGTTCCTGCAAAACGCAGGGTACACCCCTGGCTGCAGCCATTCTGAGGGTAGGCCCGCTGGCGAACCCCCCTGTCCCTATCACCAGGTGTGGTTTGAATTCCCTTACAATGGCATTTGCCTTCATCAGACTCGCAATCAGTTTAAAAGGAAAAACCAGGTTTTTCCAGCTTATTTTCCGCTCCAGTCCGCTGATCCATAAACCGCGGATCTCGTATCCGGCCTGGGGTATTTTTTCCATTTCCATCCGGTCCCTGGCCCCGACGAACAAAAAGGATGCTTCAGGATGCCTCCGCTTCAGTTCATCGGCAATTGCCACGGCCGGGTAAATATGACCTCCGGTACCTCCCCCGGACAGTAAGAACCTATAATTGTCCACTCAGCACCTCCAGGGGGTGTTCCTCCCCGTTATATTCTGTTTCAGCTTCGGCCTCTTTCGGTTTCCGGCTCGCGCTAAGCACAACCCCGATCGCCAGGCAGGTCATCCATATGGAAGTACCCCCGCTGCTGATTAGCGGCAGGGTCTGCCCGGTTACCGGAAAGAGCTCCACGGCAACCGCCATATTGATAAGGGCCTGAAAGATGATCGGAAGCCCTACTCCCATAACCAGGAGTTTGCCAAACACCGACCCATTCGCATTGGCCACCACCACAATTCGAAATAATAACAACAGGTAGAGGAACATCAGCAAAAAGCCTCCGACCAGGCCGTATTCTTCAATGATAATGGCATATATAAAATCCGAGGAACTCTGGGGCAGGAAGTGCTTCATTACACTTTTCCCGGCCCCGTTCCCTACCACACCGCCGCTGGCAATTGCAATCTTGGCCTTTTCTATCTGATAGTCCCCTTCCCCGTCAGTTCCGTCCCAGAAGTGCTCCACCCGGTTGATCCATGTATCCACCCGGTTGGGGAATACGCCCGGCAAAGCCTTGGCCAGCAATACAAAAAGCGCCAGGGTGGCAATCCCCGCGAGTATGATCGCCCCCAGGTACTTCAGTGGATAACCCCCCAGAAAGCAAAGCGTAAGGATCATGGCAAACAAAATGGCTGCCGTTGAAAAATTGGCCGGAAGGATCAGCAGCAACACCAGGGCTACAGGGAGCCACAGGGGAACAATACTTTCGGAGAAGCGGATCTTCCGGTCTTTGATCTTAGTCAGGTACCGGGCTGTATATATCATCAGGACCACTGCCGCCAGGTTGGAAGTCTGGAAGGTAATCCCCACAAAGGGAAGGCGGATCCAGCGACTGGCGTTGGCACCTTCGATGGTGGTTCCCTGAGTCAGGGTATACACCAGTAACAGGATGACAACGGGAAGGGCAATAATGGAGAGTCCTTTGAAGTAATGGGTAGGGATCTTATGAACCCCATAGATGATGCCGAATCCGAGGAAGAGCAACAATGCGTGTTTGAGCAAATGCCCCATGGTCGTGCCGTTCCCCACTACATACACCAGGTTGCTGCTGGCACTGTAGACCGGCAGAAAGGAAAACAGGGCCAGCAGGGCTACTATGGCCCAGATCGCCTTGTCTCCTTCGAGGTTATGCAGGATTCCCTTCATACTTATAGTGACTTGACCGCATTTTTGAACTGATCTCCCCGGTCCTCATAATTCTTAAACAGGTCGAAACTGGCGCAGGCCGGGGAAAGCAATACCGCATCCCCCCTTTCGGCAATCTTGTAGGCCACCTTTACCGCCTCCGACATCGCGTAGGTCTCCACCACCAGATCCACGACGTTTCCGAACGTCTCCAGGATTTTGGTATTGTCCAGGCCCAGGCAGACGATGGCCCTTACCTTTTCGCGCACCAGGGGCAAAAGAGAGCGGTAATCATTCCCTTTGTCCACCCCGCCAACTATCCATACCACGGGGCTGGTCATGCTATCAAGGGCGTAAAAGGTGGCGTTTACATTGGTCGCCTTGGAATCGTTGATGTATTGCACATGCTGGATCTTCAGGACCTTTTCCAACCGGTGGGGGACCCCCTGGAAATTAGCAACACTCTGGCGGATGCTTTCTTTGCGAATACCTAGCAGGCAGGCCACGGTGGCTGCCGCCATGGTATTCTTTACGTTGTGAAGCCCTTCCAGGGCCAGGGAATCCGTATTCATTTTCAGTGGTGTGTTATCAGTTCGTATTTGTATTTCATTTCCATCTTTACAGGCGCCTTTTGACGGGGATTGCTCCAGTGAGAATGGCCATATCTGTGGCCGGATTTCACCCGGGTTTATCCACTGCGAGAGAACCGGGTCGTCCAGATCGTATATGAAATGGTCTTCTGGTGTCTGGTTCTCATAAATCCGGAGCTTGGCCCGGATATAGTGCTCCATTTTATGCTGGTAGCGGTCCAGATGATCGGGTGTTATGTTAGTGATCACCGCAATATGGGGGTGAAAACTCCGGATCCCGTCCAGCTGGAAACTGCTTACCTCCAGTACATAGTATTCCCGGGGTTCCCGGGCGACCTTAAGGGCAAAACTATCTCCGATATTACCCCCGAGGCCCACATCCAGCCCCCCTGCCTTCAACAGGTGATAGGTGAGCATGGCCGTGGTGGTCTTTCCGTTGCTGCCCGTAATCGCGATCAGGGTGGCTTTTGTAAACCAGCTCCCGAACTCAATTTCCGAGATGATCGGGATGCCGGCCTTGCGCATCTGCACCAGCAGGGGTACCGTATCGGGTATCCCCGGACTCTTTACGCACAGGTCGGCCTTAAGCAACCGTGCCGCGTTATGTCCGCCTTCTTCCCAGTCAATGCCAGTCTGTATAAGAACTTCTTTATAGGCTCCTTTTATAGGGCCCAGGTCTGAAACAAAGACCTCGTAGCCTTCTTTCTTTCCCAAAACTGCAGCCCCTGTACCGCTTTCTCCCCCACCGAGTACGACCAGGCGCCCTCCGCGTTTCACTGAGATCTCCCCTGTGGCCTTACCCCTGCCCAAGACCATGATCAGCGGATCTTAAGTGTGACTATCGTAACGATGGCCAGCAGGATCCCTATGATCCAGAAGCGGGTTACAATCTTGCTTTCGTGGTACCCCTTTTTCTGATAATGATGGTGCAGGGGCGCCATCAGAAAAATCCGTTTGCCATCACCGAGCTTCCGCCTGGTGTATTTGAAATAGCTTACCTGCATCATCACG
>SBFL01000084.1 GCA_006227965.1 Bacteroidota bacterium
CCGTCTTCCTCATAATAGAGGAGTCACAAGCTGCCTTGTGGTTTTAATCAGGCACCTTGTGCAGTTCGGCCCTGTCGAACATCCCAAGGATGCGTATTTGCGGCTGGCCATACACAAAAAGACGGGCACTGCCCCGGCCCTCATAGGCTACTTCAGAAACGGCCTGAATCCTCGCGTTTGCCGAAGTGTTCAGCAAGACGGTAACCACATCGGCCTGCAGGCCCGATGCCTTGAGGCGGGAATTGTCCGTCAGCGAAGCGGTCAGTCCCGGGCTCACGCCTTCAAGATCGAGGGACGCCTGCCCTGTCATGGCAAGGTCTATGGCGCCACCGCTGGTGTAGATGTGCGTATCCGTAAACCCATTGAAGTCCGCATGAAGGGAGTCTGTTTCCACCCTCAGGTCCGCCGAGGTGTTTTGTTCCATTTTCAAATCCATCAAAGACGCACGAACATTCATTTCGGCTTTGCCTCCTCCAGTAAGTAACAGATTTAGCCGATCACTTACCAGCGTTTGCTCAGCAACCAGACGGCCTGCTTCTACCCTGATGGATTCTATTTCATTATACACCAAAGTAAGCCCGAGCTTTTTGCTGGCCGTGATCCGGTAGAAAGAATCCACCCTGAGGGTATCGCCCGCTACCTCGAACCGAAGAATGTCTATCAGATTGTCGTCCGCCTCTATACGGACGGAAGGCTCGGAGCCTTGCTGCAGGTGTAATTCAAATTCTTCAGAGAGGATAAGATGGGTAAATGAAGGAAGGGGTTTTTCCACGGAAACCACACTGCGGTTTCCCTTGATCCGGGGCTTTCGCTGAGAAAACCCGGAGAACATCACCATCAGTGCGAGCATTGTAATTCCTGTTGACAAAAGGTTTTTCATGATCTTACGTTCTTCACGATTAAAGATATGCAAATCCCCAAAACCTGAAGGCCGCCCACCCCAGGAATAAAAAAAGCCCACACTTTGGTGGGCTTTTATCAAAGGGATCTTTGATAGGTCAGTGTTGTAATTCCTCTTCCCCTTCCTGCAGCGGGATATGCTGCGGGACAAAGTCCTGGCCGGGGAGTATGTATTCCCCGTTCTCATAGGTCTTGCTATAGTCATAACACCAGCGGTGCACTTCAGGGATGGCACCCGGCCAGTTCCCGTGAATGTGTTCCTGAAGTGCCGTCCATTCCAGGGTCGTGGCATTCCAAGGGTTTTGAGGCCCGCGCTCTCCGTAGAACATACTTCGGATAAAATTATAAAGGAATATCAACTGGGCTGCCGCCGCTATGATGGCAAAGACGGTCATCAATACCTGAACATCCACCAGTTCGTCAAACATTGGGAAGGCAGTGTTTTCGTAGTACCTCCTGGGCACCCCGGCCATCCCGACAAAATGCATCGGGAAGAATACCCCATAAGACCCTACAGCCGTAATCCAGAAATGGATGTATCCCAGGTTCTTGCTCATCATCCGGCCCTGGAACATTTTCGGGAACCAGTGGTATACCCCGGCGAATAATCCGTAAAGGGCAGAAATCCCCATCACCAGGTGGAAGTGTGCTACCACGAAATACGTATCGTGCACGTTGATATCAAGGGTACTGTCCCCCAGGATGATCCCGGTCAGACCCCCGGTTATGAAGGTGGACACCATCCCAATGGAGAACAGCATGCCCGGGTTGAGCTGCAGGTTCCCTTTCCAGAGGGTAGTGATCCAGTTAAAGGCTTTTACGGCAGACGGAATGGCAATCAAAAGTGTTGTAAAGGTAAATACCGACCCTAAAAATGGATTCATGCCCGAAACGAACATATGGTGTCCCCATACAATTGTAGACAGGAACGCAATAGCCAGAATGGAGGCGATCATGGCCCGGTATCCGAAGATGGGCTTGCGGGCATTCACAGACATGACCTCCGACACGATACCCATGGCCGGCAGGATTACGATATAAACTTCCGGGTGGCCAAGGAACCAGAACAGGTGTTCAAACAGCACCGGAGACCCACCCTGATAATGCAAAACCTCTCCCTGTATAAAGATGTCAGAGAGGAAAAAGGAGGTGCCAAAACTTCTGTCCATAATAAGCAACAGGGCAGCCGAAAGCAACACCGGGAATGAAATCACCCCTATGATGGCAGTCACAAAAAAGGCCCAGATCGTCAGGGGAAGACGCGTCATGGACATCCCCTTGGTACGGAGATTGATCACCGTCACGATATAGTTGAGCGATCCCAGGAGGGAAGAAGCGATAAAGATCGCCATGGATACCAGCCAGAGGGTCATCCCCATGCCGGACCCCGGTTGCGCCATTGGAAGGGAGCTCAGGGGCGGATAAATGGTCCATCCGGCGGCGGCCGGGCCTGCTTCCACAAACAGGGAGATTACCATGACCACACTTGAGATGAAGAACATCCAATAAGAAAGCATGTTCAGGAAACCGGAAGCCATGTCCCGCGCTCCAATCTGAAGGGGGATCAAAAGGTTACTAAAGGTACCGCTCAAACCGGCTGTCAGCACGAAAAAGACCATGATGGTCCCGTGAATGGTGACCAGGGCGAGATAAATATCTGCATCCATAACACCATCCGGGGCCCATTTGCCCAACAGCGCCTCGAAAATCGGGAAGGATTCCCCCGGCCACGCGAGCTGCATGCGGAAAAGCAATGACATCGCAATACCTATGGTGCCCATTATTAGGCCCGTGATCAGGTACTGTTTCGAGATCATTTTGTGGTCCTGACTGAAAATGTATTTCGTTACAAATGTCTCCTTGTGATGATGCCCGTGGTCATGAGCGTGATCCTCGGTCAATGCATTTGCTTGTACTGACATAATCTCTACTGTTTTATCTCTTTCTAGCTATTTTTTACTGTCCCATCGAGGCGATCGTCTGGCTGAATGTCTGCTGGCTTTCAAGCCATGCCTGATATTCCTCCTCGCTTTCCACGATAATTTTCATCTGCATGTTGTAGTGAGACTTCCCACAAATCTTGTTACACAACAGAACGTAATCAAATTCCCAGGGGTCCGAATTCGGTTCACCCTTTGCGGCCCGTTCAGCCCTTAGGGCGTTAGTGCGCTCAACTTTTTCGATGATTTCCGGCCGCAGCCTCATTTCAGCCGTTGTTACGGTCGGCGTAAAGGAAAATTCCGTGATCATTCCGGGGACACAGTTCATCTGAGCCCGGAAGTGAGGCATGTAGGCAGAGTGAAGCACATCCTGAGAGCGGAACTTGAAGTTCACCTTCCGTCCCACGGGCAGGTGCAGTTCCTTCGTAATAACGTCATCCACCGCATTCGGATCAGATTCATCCAGTCCGAGTACATTGGCCCGATTTATATCGATAAGCCGGACGTTGGCGTCGCCCAACACATTGTCAGCTCCTCCATATCGGGCGCTCCAGTTAAATTGCTGTGCATAGAGCTCCACAATTAACGGATCGTCATCCTCGTTGACGTCCATAATATTTGTCCAGGTATAAAGCCCCCACAGGATGAGGCCTGCCAGGACGATCACCGGTATAATGGTCCAGATGAATTCAAGACGGTCGTTATCTGCATAAAAAAGGGCTTTTTTTCCTTTTTCACCCCGGTATTTGTAGGCGAAATAATGGAGCAGTGCCTGAGTAATGGTCTGTACCACAAATATAATAATCATCGAAGCCCATAACAGGGAGTCGTATTGGCTCCCGTGCTCTGAGGATGATTCGGGAAGAATATACTTGCCATACTTCACGATACTGAATATGGTGATCCCGTAAATGAAGACGAGGAACGCAAACATCAGGTATCCATTGTACCTGTTGTCCTCATCAGTGGCTACTTCCGAATTTCCCGTTTTAGCTTTGGCCTGAGACAATTCAAAGATCTTGGTCATCTGCCAGATAGCGATGGCTACTAAAACTAAAACCGCAATCGTCAATAATGCTGTCATTGTGTGATCGAATATGATTCTCTATAGTTTCTCTTAATAATGAAATTGCCGGCTTTCTTCGATATACGGATTCCGCGTCGGTTGCAGTGGCGCCTTTGTCATGGCTCTGAAAATCCAGAAAATAAAGGCTCCCCCGAAAAAAAGCACTGCCCCGATCTCCGGGAAGCCGATGTACCACTGATCTCCCACAGTTGCGGGCATTACCATGTTGAACACATCCAGATAATGGCCTAAAAGTACGACGATACCCGTCATTATCACAAACCAGTTAAGCCGTTTGTAATCGCTGTTCATCAGAACCAGCAGCGGGAAAACGAAATTCATCACCAGCATTCCCCAGAAAGGCATGGAGTAGTTTTCGATGCGGGTAACAAAATACGTCACCTCTTCCGGGATATTGGCATACCAGATTAGCATGAACTGTCCAAACCAGAGATAGGTCCAGAAAATACTGATGCCGAACATGAATTTGGCCAGGTCGTGGATGTGACTGTCATTCACATCCGGAAGGTAGCCGCGGGACTTCAGGTAAATGGTCACTATGGCGATCACGGTGATCCCCGATACGAACATGCTGGCAAAGACATACCATCCGAAGAGCGTACTGAACCAGTGTGGGTCAAGACTCATGATCCAGTCCCAGGACATCATGGACTCACTCACCAGGTAGAAAACCAGGAACCCTGCAGACCACCGGAAATTTTTCTTAAAGTTAGCGTTATCATCAGCCGCATCCTGGGCCAGTGAAAGGCGACGGGAAACTTCCCTGTAGGCGATCCAGCCACCCAGGAAAATAACAGCCCTTATAAGGAAGAAGGTCGGATTCAGAAACCCGGCCTTGCCCTGAAGCAATTTGTCATCCGCAACGGTTTCAGCATCCATCCAAACAAAAAGATGGTTCATGTGCAGCACGGAAAGCACGAGGATGACAAATAAAATGATGCCACCCGGAACGAGCCAGGCCGTGATACCTTCCATCACACGGAACAACAGAGGTGACCAGCCTGCCTGGGAAGCTCGTTGAACCCCGTAAAAGGCAAGGACCCCAAGCGCAATCATGAAAAAGAAGAACACGGCTACATACATAGCCGCCCAGGGGCGGTTTTGAAGCTGGTGAAGCAGGTGTTCATCGTGAGCTGCCTCATGCGCCTCATCCCCGTGGGCTGCGCCCGCATCCGCCTGATGAGCTGCCTCTTCATGCCCTCCTCCATGACCGTCATCTTGGGATGCCACCATTGCCTTGGCCTCTTCCACTGTGGA
>SBFL01000137.1 GCA_006227965.1 Bacteroidota bacterium
AAGAATGCCAACTTTGCCCTCTTTCCCTACTATTCTGACGACAAGATCACAGAATCTGCAGAGATAACCGGGAGCAAGACGCTGATCCATGTTACGAGCAAGGGGAAGACGTCTTTTTTTTTTTTTTTCAGCATGCGTCAGGCAGGACAGTACAATACCTCCCGGAACCTCTACAAGAATCTCTATGGCAATAAGGTGGTGTTTGAAGAAATCAATTACGACCTTGAGATTTGTTTTCGTTATGAATGGAACTCCAGCAATGCCTTCGGTTTTGTTCGGAACGCCACCCTAAGCAACCTTGGTAAAGATATTGTGCACATATCGCTTCTGGATGGGATCCAAAACCTGCTGCCCTATGGGGTGGGAAGTGAGCTTCAAAATCGCCAGAGTAACCTGGTGGATGCCTATAAGCGCAGTGAACTACTGGAGGATTCTGGTCTTGGGATCTATGCGCTTAGTGCCATAATCGTTGACAAAGCTGAGCCCAGTGAAGCCCTGAGGGCCAACATCGTCTGGTCTCTCGGGTTGACGGATCCTCTGCACTTGGTTTCATCCCGACAATTGGAAGCCTTCCGGAAAGGGCACGAACTGTGCCCGGAAGAAGATGTGAAAGCAGAAAAAGGTGCTTATTTTGTTCAAACGAATTTCGATATGTCTGGGGGAGGAGCGAAGACCTGGATGATCGTCGCTAATGTGAACCAGGACCAGGCAGCCGTGGCCGGGATGTCAGCTGCGATCCGGCAGGACAAACACCTGAAAGAAAAAGTCCTGGAGGATGTTGAAAATGGTACTCGGAACCTTATCCGCCTTTGTGCAGCAGCAGACGGGCTTCAGTGCTCCAATGACAACCTCCGTGATACGCGTCATTTTTCGAATACCCTCTTCAACATCATGAGAGGGGGTATTTTCGACGATGGGTATGCTATCGAAAAGTGGGATTTCATGAAATACCTCGAGAAGGCCAATCCTGGGGTATTCGCCAGCGCCAGGGAGAACCTGCAGGCATTGCCTGAGCTTTTTTCGCTGTCCCAGTTGACGCAAACGGCTGAAACCACCGACAATGCTGATTTCAAGCGCCTTTGCATTGAATACCTTCCTTTAAAATTCAGCAGAAGGCACGGGGATCCCAGCAGGCCCTGGAACATTTTCTCTATCAATACCCGCAGTGAAGTGGACGGGTCCAAGATTCTGGATTATCAGGGGAATTGGCGGGATATCTTCCAGAACTGGGAAGCCCTTGCCCACTCCTATCCCGATTTCATGGATGGAATGATTTTTAAATTTTTGAATGCCAGCACCTTTGATGGCTACAATCCCTACCGGGTCACCAAGGACGGGTTTGACTGGGAGGTCATCGAGCCGGACGACCCCTGGTCCTACATCGGGTACTGGGGAGACCACCAGATTATTTATCTGCTGAAGTTCCTGGAGTTCTCCGAAAAATACAATCCCGGGCGGTTAGCCGGATATTTTGACCAGGAGCTCTTTGTCTATGCCAACGTCCCCTACCGGATTAAAAATTATGAGGCCCTTCTGCAGAACCCAAAGGATACCATCGATTTTGATGCGGATGCCGACCGCCGCATCCGGGAAGATCGCCTTGTTATGGGCGCTGACGGGGCTTTGCTTCGCAATGCAGGGGATGCAATCCACAGGGTGAATTTTATAGAGAAACTCCTTGCGACACTGCTGGCCAAGCTGTCGAATTTTATTCCTGAAGGAGGGATCTGGATGAATACTCAGCGTCCGGAATGGAACGACGCCAACAATGCCCTGGTTGGAAACGGGGTTTCCATGGTCACTCTTTACTATCTTAGGAGGTTCCTGTCATTTTTGAAAAACCTTTTACAGAATTCAATAGGCGAAGAATTAAGCCTTTCTGCGGAACTGATGGATTTCTTTGAAGGGATCCGTGAAACCCTGGTTCAGCATGAAGAGCGGCTTGAGGGTCCAATGGATGATAAGGACCGGAGGCAGGTACTCGATGGATTGGGGGTGGCTGGAAACCGGTACCGCAAAGGCATCTATGACGGGTCCTTCTCGGGAGAAAAACGTTCACTTCAGCTAAGCGCCCTGGTGGAGTTTGCTGAGCTCGCCCTGAGGTACCTGGAGCACTCCATACAAGCCAACCGGCGGGTTGATGGCCTTTACCATGCCTATAACCTTATGGCGGTTGAAAAGGATGGAGGCATTTCTGTTTCCTATCTGAGCGAGATGCTTGAGGGCCAGGTGGCCGTCTTAAGTTCGGGGTATCTTTCTTCCCGCCAATGTCTTCAGGTCTTGGATGCCCTCAAAGCCAGCCCCTTGTTCCGGGAAGACCAGTACAGTTATATACTTTACCCTAACAAAGAATTACCCCGTTTTATGGAAAAGAACCGCATTCCTGAGGGGGAAGTTTTCGGGTCTGCCTTGCTGCAGGAATTGATGGAAAAAGGCGATATGCAGATCGTCAATAAAGATGTGGAAGGCACCATTCATTTCAATGGAAATTTCCGCAATGCCCAGGATTTGAAGGTTGCTTTGGAAAACCTGTCATCAGAAACCTATATAAACCTGAATGCAGCCGAAAAAGAAGGGGTCCTTAATATCTTTGAGAAAGTCTTCAACCATAAGGCATTCACAGGCAGGTCCGGGACCTTCTTTGGCTATGAAGGATTGGGATCGATCTACTGGCATATGGTTTCCAAACTGCAGCTTGCTGTGATGGAATGTTGCCTGGAGGCCATAGCGCACAAGGAAGATGGTTCCCTTGTAGGTCGCTTGCTGGAACACTATTACGAAATCAATGAGGGAATAGGAGTGCATAAGTCTCCTTCTCTCTATGGGGCGTTCCCCACGGACCCCTATTCTCACACCCCACTGTTCAAGGGTGCTCAGCAACCAGGAATGACCGGTCAGGTGAAGGAAGATATCTTGAGCCGTTTTGGAGAGTTGGGCGTTGAGGTTGAGGATGGGCAACTTCGGTTTAATCCCTGCCTGTTGCGGAAGGAAGAGCTTTTAGAGGTCTCCAGGACATTCAGCTACGTCGATCTGCAAGGGATTGAGCATACGATCGATCTGCCAGCCGGTTCCCTGTGCTACTCCATTTGTCAGGTTCCGGTGATCTATTTACTGGGCGAGCGTCCCGGGATTGATGTGAGTAAGTCAGATGGCACTTCCATCCACTTGGATTCCAATCGGTTGGATGCAGAAATCAGCCGACATATATTCGGGCGGACTGGAGAAATATTGCAGATTGATGTCTATTTGGATGAAGCAGTATTGAAATGAAGTCTAGGCCTCCAACGTTTTTTTCCATGCGAAATTTCCGGGCGGAAGTACTAAAATTACTGGCTGGAATAGGCATTTTGTTTTTTTTTACAGGAACGCTTTCCTGCAAAAATCAAAGCGATGCAGTAACCCCGGCCCAACTGGATAAGGCCAGGCAGATTACCGCCGGCGACATTCTGGGTAACAAGGACTATCCTGCAATCTCTTATGGGTGTTACCGAAATCCGACCCGTGACTTACAGCCCACTCTGGAAGAATTCAAAGAGGATATGTTGATTCTTCACGCCAAGGGAATCCGCGTGTTGCGTACCTACAATGTACAGCTGCCCCAAGGCTCCCAAAAGAGCTTGTCAACCAGACCAACATGAAACTAAACACAAAAATCTATCTGACTCTAACCATTGCCCTAATTCTGGGGGGCTGTGTGAAAACCGAACCCCTGTCCATTGAGGTCTATGAAACCGCAGCCAGCGGCAACAAACTTGCCCTGGTTACAGAAACACCGGCAGGTGATTCGGACACAGGGATTACCCTGAAACCCGGGGAACGCTTCCAGGCCATAACCGGGTTTGGAGGATCGTTTACCGAAGCCTCCGCTTCTTTGCTGAACCGGCTCAGCCCGGCCAACCGGGAAAAGATCATCAACGCATATTTTGGTTCGGAGGGGGCACGCTATTCGCTAACGCGGACCCATATGAATTCCTGCGACTTTTCCCTCGGGCAGTATTCCTATGCCCCGGTCGAAGAGGACCTGCAACTGGAACACTTCTCGATAGACCAAGACCGGGAAGACATCATCCCCATGATCCGTGATGCCATGGAGGCTTCCCAGGACGGCTTCAAGATCCTCGCTTCGCCCTGGACGGCCCCGCCCTGGATGAAAGACAACAAGGACTGGAGGGGAGGGAAACTCCTTCCAGAGTACTACGATACCTGGGCCCTGTTCTTTTCCAAATATGTGGAAGCCTACGGGGAGGAAGGGATCGATATCTGGGGAGTTACCGTGGAGAATGAACCCTTGGGAAATGACAGCAACTGGGAAAGTATGCATTTCACTCCGAAGGAAATGACCGATTTTGTTCAGTACTACTTAGGGCCCAGACTGGAGCAGGACGGACATAAAGTCAAGATCCTGGGGTATGACCAGAACCGGGAGCATTTACCGGAATGGGTGGATGAGATGTACCGGGAGGAGGCGAGCTCCAAATATTTTGACGGAACTGCTGTGCACTGGTACGCCAGCACCTATGAGGTTTTCCCGGAAGCGTTGCAATACGCGCACAACAAAGCCCCAGATAAGTACCTGATCCAATCGGAGGCTTGTGTGGATGCTGAGGTGCCCAAATGGCAGGACGACCTTTGGTACTGGTCCAAAGAAGCTACGGACTGGGGCTGGGACTGGGCCCCGGAAGATCAGAAACACCTGCACCCCAAATACGTCCCCGTCTACCGGTATGCCCGGGACATTATCGGCTGCCTGAACAACTGGGTGGATGGCTGGATAGACTGGAACATGGTCCTGGACCGGCAGGGAGGCCCTAACTGGTTCGAGAACTGGTGTGTGGCCCCGGTCCTTGTCGACCCGGAGCAAGATACCGTCTACTTTACCCCCATTTATTACACACTGTCCCATTTCAGCCGGTATATCAGGCCCGGCGCCGTGCGAATCGGGATTGAAAAGACCGATGAAACCCTGTTGGCCACTGCTGCGATGAACCCGGATGGTTTAATTGTGGTAGTCGTGCTGAACCAGGGTGCCGAAGCACGGAATTTCGAAATTACCATGGGCGAAAAGTCCCAAAAGATCGGAATCAGCGCACAGGCCATCCAAACCATTCTACTAAAACCCAACCCTCCACTATGAGCGATGCAACTAAAACCACCGAAGCCAAAGTTCCCTTTGGTGATAA
>SBFL01000128.1 GCA_006227965.1 Bacteroidota bacterium
CTCTATGGGAAATTCGACGATCCGGTTTAGTTCCTTTCCATCCTTGTAAAAAATGAAGGTGGGAACATTCGTTACGTGCAGGCCTTCTTCGTAATTCTGGGGTGTGGATTTATCCCGGGTCATGGTGACCAGGCGTACCTCGTCAACCGGATACCCTGCGCCTTCGAGGATTTTCACAAATTTTGGAACCTCCCGCTGGCTATCCTCGCACCAGGTCCCGATAAAGGCGTGGATCTCCACCTCTTTGAGGAGCGGGGCTATAGCCTGAACCGTGGCGGGATCCGGCTGGGCTGCCCGGTAGTTCAGTTCAAACCAGTCGTCAAAAGGTTTCGTAAGGAGGGAGTCCAGGCTGGCAGTACCCACCAGAATCACCGAATTCCCGTCCGGGACACGAACGGCGTTGTGTTCATAGGAACCTTTACAGAATGCCAACAATAAAAAAAGCAAGGGCAACACTGGGAGAAAGTATCGTTTCATAGACTTACAATAGGGATTTTCGGTTCATTAATTTGGGTTGGGGAACCCCCATTATTTCAAGGATGGTCGGAGCAATATCGCCGAGTACCCCCGGGTGGATGGTTTTTCGTTCCGCATCCACAAGGATGAGGGGAACGGGATTGGTAGTATGCGCCGTATTGGGCGTCCCGTCCGGGTTGACCATGGTATCGCAATTGCCATGATCCGCAATCACCAGCGTGGTGTAACCGTGTTTTCGTCCGGTTTCGATTACCTCCCCGGCACAGGTGTCCACCGTTTCACAGGCCTTGATGGCAGCCGGCATGCTACCGGTATGCCCGACCATATCCGGGTTGGCAAAGTTCAGGCAGACGAAATCTGCCGATTCCCTTTCCAGTTCCGGAATGATCGAATCACGAACCTCATAGGCGCTCATTTCCGGTTTCAGGTCGTAGGTGGGAACCTTGGGGGACGGACAAAGGATGCGTTTTTCCCCTTCAAAGGGTGCTTCCCGGCCTCCATTAAAGAAAAAGGTTACATGGGGATATTTCTCGGTCTCGGCGATCCGGATTTGTTTTTTCCCTGCTCTGGAAAGCACTTCCCCAAGGGTATCCTTGATGTTTTCCTTATCATAGACCACATGCACCCCTTTGAAGGTGTCATCATAGTTGGTCATAGTGACGTAATGAAGTTCCAGGGGATGCATGTTGTATTCGTGGAACGCTTTCTGGGAAAGGGCCTGGGTTAGCTGACGCCCGCGGTCGGTCCTGAAATTGAAGAAGATCACCACATCTCCCTCTGAGACCCGGGTTAGCGGCTGACCATCAGAATCGGTTACGACAATTGGTTTGATAAATTCATCCGTTACGCCTTCCCTATAGCTTTCTTCCATGGCCACAACCGCATCCGTGGCGGCCGTGCCAGTGCCATTTACAAGGAGATCATATGCCAGTTTCACCCGTTCCCATCTTTGGTCCCGGTCCATGGCGTAATACCTTCCCACGACCGTAGCGAGTTGGCAGGGTTTACCAATGCAGTGGGCATTCAGGTCGGCTATGAACCCCTTGCCACTTTTCGGGTCCACATCCCGACCATCCGTAAAGGCATGGACAAAACTTTGGCAGACCCCGTAGGATTCGGCAGCTGAGATAAGTCCTTTGAGATGGTCAATATGGCTGTGTACACCCCCATCACTAAGCAATCCAAGGAAATGTACGGGTTTGGAATGGGTCCTGGCATAGGCAAAAGCTTCCTTTAAAACGGGTTCCTCCTTCAGCCGGTCCTCCCGTACGGCCAGGTTGATTTTGGCAAGGTCCTGATAAACCACGCGGCCGGCACCAAGGTTCATATGACCCACTTCGGAATTTCCCATCTGGCCTTCCGGAAGCCCCACGTTCATGCCGTCGGTAAGAAGGGTTGTGTGTGGGTAATGCTCATAGAGGGAATCCACGAAAGGCGTCTTTGCCTGGGCAATGGCCGAAACCTTCGGGTCAGGTGATATGCCCCAACCGTCCAGGATCATCAGAATTACCTTATTATTCATCAGCCGGCGGATTTGATGAGGTTCAAAAATAAAAGGATTTATGCAGCTATACTATTAATCCGTTTATTTTTAAGGGAATGATTCGATTCCTATGGCCAGTCCAAACTACACAAAACAGGGCTGCAACCTGTTAAAAATTCGTTATTTTCAGCATCCTACTGAAACAAATCCCCTGTAGCCTCGTCTTTATGTAAACACCCGATTTCCCGGTTACCAATCGCCCGGGGTGGAAAACGAAGCCATCTAAAAAAGCTATGAAAACTCCAAAGAGGGTTTATCCATCAATCAAAAAAAAACCCTGACACCGTCAGGGTTTTTGATTTTCAGTCGTCATAACTGAAGTGGTGTTCTCGTAAAAGGAGGCGTCAGAAATCGAAACCCGTGAATACCCGGTAAAAGAATGCATAAAGGGCCATTGAGAGCATCAGGGCACAAAACACGGCATAGCCTTTCATAAGGTATACCATATAGGCGGGCCTGCAGTCCTCAAAGGCATGATCATACAGATACTTCAAGTGGGCCAGAATTCCCATACAGTGTCTTTAATGGATAAAGACCAAGCTAGCAGGGATAAGATGCAGGAGAATGGGATTTGGGTATTCCAAGATACGAAAAAAGAAGATGTGTTCCTGCCGGGGAACCGTATATTCGACCTAAGCTGAATATTTACCGATGGCTGGACGCTTCCAGCTGCAGGAACTTCCTCCTGACGGCAGCAGCGGTTTGTAAGGGCATGCGTTTTGGGTCAGACGGTGGATCGGGAAATCCCAAATGGTCACCCACCCGGGCAGTTCAGGTCTGCGAATGAAGATAAACACGACCTTCCTACAATAAATCCGGATTGATGTCCAGAATGTTGTCGGCCACGTAGGAACGTATAAAACCGGTGGTCAGGTGTTCACTGCCCAGGAAATCATCCCGTTCCAGGATTCGCAGGATATTCATTTTACGGAAGGCGGCCAGCATGGGGACCGACAGGGGGGCATAACTGTAATGCCACGGCTCATAGTTAAAGCCCCGGCGCCGGGGGTTGTCCGTATAGACCAGATAGAACCCGTAGTCTTCACTGTGCGCATCCATCCACTTCTTGAAATCCCAGAAAGGGCCTCCTTCTTCAAATTTCTCAGGTACCAGGACATCCCCGCTGCTGGGTTTGGAGGCATCGATCAGGTCTGCATCCGTCCCCCAGTGGTGCCGGCTCGTCCCGGGAATGGTGGAATATTCGACAATCCTGTCAATGGCATCCAGGGGTTCCAGGCCTTCTTCCGTAAAAGCCATGTACTTGCCTTCAAAAATGGCGCGCTGCCGCTCATAACTCCTGTAGCTGCTTACCACTTTTATATCGATCCCATCCTGGTAGGCCGCCCTTTTCATTTCCAGAAAGGCATCGTGTGCCTCCTTGAGCAGGTTAATTCCCTCCCCGAGGAGCTCCGGGTCCGACCTGCCGGTAAGTTGTTCCAGGGTAAATTCCGGGTCCTGTGACCATAGTGAAACCGGGGGCATGCCAAAAGCAAGACCGGCCAACCCGGCCCGCATCAGAAATTTTCTTCGCTCCATAGAATTTTGTTAATTACTGGGGATTCTTTTCGAAGGTATAAAAAATGCCTTAAACCCCGAGGGGGAAATCGACGTACAACCCGCAGGGTGTTCTTCTGTTGTGTCAGCGGTCCAGAAAGAGGAAGCCCTGGAATTCCAGATCCAGGTCGTACATACGAAGCAGGTAGAAATAAACCCCTTCCGGAAGGCCAACTTCTTTATTCAGCACCAGGTTGCCCACATTGCAGACCCCCCCGAACTGATCTGTGTAATTGTCCATCTCAAATACCTTAAGGCCCCTGCGGTCGTAAATCTGAAGGTTGTTGTTGGGGGAATCCGCGAGCTCCTCGATGATCAGTACATCGTTGATCCCATCCCCGTTCGGGCTCAGGAAAAAGTTATCCAGGGTCAGTACTTCCTGTGGTTCTGCCAGGCTCCCGAAAGACAGAATTTCAAAGGCATCCGGGACAATGGGCTCTGAGATGGCGAAACCATTGCTGAGGTCCCCGGCTGCGGATTGCGTGCCCAGGGGGATCCATCGCTGGGCGGATTTGCTCCAGCCCACCAAAACGATCTCGGAAATGTCTTCCGCAATAGCCCCCAGGCTGCTGTTTGGGTTCCACGTAAGGGTGACCTGCCCGCTGCTGCTGCCTTCCAGCCGCCAGAATTCCGAAGTGGAAATTGCCTCAATGGTCCGTGGCTTCAGGTCTGTGCGGAATGGGGGGAAGGTGCTGGGGCTGTTCGGGTCTTCCCTGAAATAGCCGCATTTGGCCAGGGGGAATATGTCTCCCTCGAGGGTCAGGGGGCGGTATTCCGCAGCATCCCCAACCGGAAAAACCACACTGGACTGGTTCAGGACGGTCACATATCCGTTTACCTTGGAAAGATTGCTTTCTCCCACGGTAAAGGCATTTTGCAGCAGGGCCACATAGAGCTGCGGCAGGGCCTTGTCCGTCAGGAAATCCCCCTGAATGAAATTCAGGTTGTTGGCCACGTTGATGGGAAGTTGCAGGTCTACAAAAAAGTCATGAGCGATCTCAGCATCGTAAAAGACCGGGGCAAAACTTCCTGACACCCTGACCAGGCCATCCCCGTAAAACCCCACCAGGCCGGTGTCCTGCTCAAAAGGGGCCTGGTTGACGAAGGAAAAGTACAGCCCCACCTGGGCACCTTCATGCAGTTGCATGCCGCCGTTGTGCTGGAGGGCGGGTTGGGCGCCAGCTGTTAGAATTGTCAAAAATAATATGCCAAAAAGCAGCCGCATCTATTCTTCCTTTTTTTGAAGCAACAGGTACTCAATCCTGGACATCCGTTCTTTCAAGGTTTCGAGTTCCGAGGACAGGTCGGCATTTTCTTTTTGTAGTGCCTCGATCTTGTCCTCCTGTTCGATGGTATAAAGGAAGAGTTCCTCGATTTTTTCGAGGTTGATTTCAGTAGCGCGATTTATCAGAATTCCCCCCTTAAGTTTAACATCCCCAGCCGAAGGGACCCCAGGTAAATGATTATTGGATTGAATAAAATTTCGAATTTCCTTTAGGTTCATTAGCCGATACTCCGGGTTCTCAGGAGCATATCCCTGAAAATATTTTTGGAAAACATAGTCTGGAGTGATGGTTCCTGTAGCCAG
>SBFL01000063.1 GCA_006227965.1 Bacteroidota bacterium
ATAGTAATCCTTCAAGGTATCCTACGGAAGCGTGCTGAATCCTAACCCTTACCAAAGATTTTTCGGGGATATCCCCAGCGCTACTCCTTCAGACAAAAGGATCTGTGAGAAAAACCGTTGATCATTTCAAACCCTGTTCAACTACATGGCCAAATTCCTCAACCGATTTTTCAATAGAATTGAGTGATTCATTTACCTCTTTCTCAAGTCGTGTTGAAAATGGTTCATCCTTGATGCCAGATAGGTTTATGCGGACATTGTAAGCAGCTCCCAATGCGGCTGCCCGGGTCAGTTGGGCAGCGACACCGGCGTCGGTAAGGCAGTTTGGATTTCCCTTTGACAAAACTTCTCCGACCAAAGGAACCAATTTGTGGACATTGCGAAGGGTTTCCAAGGGAACCTGTGCCGCTTCTTTATTGGCTGCCTCTATAGCTTTTTTTCGAGCGGCAATCTGCTCATCGTTCTCCTTTGGCATTCTGAAAGCGGCAATCACCCCGTTGTAGGCTTCTGTATCCAGATCCATGAGTTCAACAAATTGCTGTAACCGTTTATCCGCGGCATCGCGAACTCGTTCCATGTCCGACCAGGCGTCGCGATACCGATCCCTGCCCAGGGTGAGGCGGGCAACCATGGCACAGAGGGAACTGGCTAGGGCAGCGGCCAGGGCTGCCACACTGCCTCCACCCGGTGCCGGTGAGTCCTCAGCGAGCTTATCCAGGAATTCCTGTACGGGAATGCCAGTCAGTGTCTTCGTTCCCATGGTCTTTGTCTCACTATTCTTCTTCTCCAAGCAGGTCGAGCAGGGAGAGTTCGACCACCTGTTTGAGATCAAAACCGGCCAGTTGCAGGTAGTATGCAGCACTCTCGAGAAGGGCGGCTGCCGGGACCATGCCATACACTTCTGTTTCAACGAGTGGCACGCCCCATCGTTTAGCTTCCATTCGGATCAACTCTACTACCCTGTACAGGGCATTTTTCTCATAGTCCACGATATTCATGCTCACCTGAGTGATTCCGCGATCCTCGAGGGCTAGGCCGATGCCTTTCACATGGCACAGCCCACCGCTGGATGCCCGGACGGCCTTGGCAATCTCCTGGGCCACCTTCAGGTCAGCGGTCCCCAAATTAACGTTAAAGGCAATGAGAAACTTTCGGGCACCGATGACAGTGGCGCCTGCGCTGGGGTGAAGCCGCGGTTCCCCCACATCGGGATGACGCTCGGGTTTGGTGACTTCAGCCTTGAGAGCCTCGTACTGCCCTTTACGAATAAGCTCCAAGTGGCGCCTCTCAGCTCGGAGGGCGGCTTCCTCATAAAAGTAGACCGGAATACCGGTTTCCGCATGAAATCTCTGCCCGAAATTGTGGGCAAGGGTTACACAGTCCTTCATGTCAATATTCTGAAGTGGAACAAAGGGAATCACATCGATAGCCCCGATGCGAGGGTGTCCACCCTTATGACGCTCCAAATCGATCTTTTCGATTGCCACCAGAGACGCCTCTATAAGGGCATCTTGAATCGGCCCAGATGCTCCGACCAGGCTTACGACCAGCCTGTTGTGGTCCTTGTCTGCCCGGTAATCGAGCAGTCCACAGCCCTTTCTTCCGCGAAAGGGTTTGACGATCGCCTCAATAGTCTCTTGATCTCGCCCCTCACTGAAGTTGGGCACACATTCAATAAGCTGACTCGTCATGTCTACAACTCCCTGTGCCTCTTCTCTTGCGCCTTACTTATACATGTTGATCATCGGGATCTTGACTCCCTGTTCCTCTGCCACCTTCACGGCGCGTTCATAGCCTGCATCCGCGTGTCGGAAGATACCCGTGCAGGGGTCGTTCCGGAGGACGGTCGTCACCCTAAACTCCCCTTCCGGTGTCCCGTCTGCCACGGTCACCTGTCCTGCGTGCATGGCATAACCAATACCCACGCCTCCCCCATCATGGAATGAAACCCAGCTTGCTCCTGAGGCCACGTTGACCATGCAGTTCAGCAACGCCCAATCAGCCACAGCATCGGAACCATCCTTCATCCCTTCGGTCTCTCTAAAGGGTGAGGCCACCGAACCGCAGTCCAAGTGATCTCGTCCGATGACGATGGGTGCCGACACTCTACCCGTTGCCACTAAGTCGTTAAAGATCTTCCCCGCCTTGTCCCGTTCGCCGTAACCCATCCAGCATATACGGGCCGGCAGACCCATGTGGGAGACCTTCTCCCCGACCAACTGCAACCACCGGATCATCCTCTTTTTCTCGGGAAAGGCCTCCAGGAGGGCCTCATCGGTCGTGGCAATGTCTTGAGGGTTTCCGGATAGGGCGACCCATCGGAACGGTCCCTCCCCGTTGCAAAAAAGGTCCCGAATGTATGCCGGCACAAAACCGGGGTAATCCATGGCGTTGTTGACCCCGCGTTTCATGGCCTGGGCCCTCAGGTTGTTCCCGTAATCAAAGGCAATGGCCCCTCTGCTCTTCATCTCCAGTATCGTGCGGCAGTGAAGGGCCATGGAATCCAGCGCCATGTCTATGTATTTCTTGGGATCTTTTTTTCGAAGAGCAAGGGCCTCCTCATAGGGAATACCGGCGGGGATGTATCCGTTGAGTTCATCATGGGCGCTGGTCTGGTCCGTCACCAAATCGGGGATGAATCCCTTCTCGATCATCTCTGGAAGAAGTTCGGCCGCATTACCAGGAATTCCGATGGAAAGGGGTCTCTTCTCCTCGGCAGCCTTCTGGGCCATCGTTATGGCCTCATCCAGATTTTCTACCATGGTATCCAGGTATTTTGTGTCCAGACGTCGTTCAATGCGTTTCCGGTCCACTTCTACACAGATACAGACCCCTTCGTTCATGGTGATCGCAAGGGGCTGGGCACCCCCCATACCCCCGAGACCGGCTGTCACCACGATTCGACCGGCCAGGGATCCTTTGAAGTGTTTCTCACCTGCCGCTGCAAAGGTCTCAAAGGTCCCCTGGAGGATTCCCTGTGTACCGATATAGATCCAGGAACCCGCTGTCATCTGCCCGTACATGATCAAGCCTCGCCTGTCCAGTTCATGGAAGTGCTCCCAGTTGTCCCAGTAGCCCACCAGGTTGGAGTTGGCGATGAGCACCCGAGGGGCCCTGGTATGGGTTTTAAGAATGCCCACGGGTTTCCCGGACTGAACCAGGAGGGTTTCATCGTTTTCTAGGTCCAGGAGAGACCGAAAGATGGCATCAAAGCTGGGCCAGTTGCGTGCGGCCTTGCCAGCGCCACCGTAAACGATGAGTTCATCTGGCTTCTCCCCGTTTTCAGGGTCCAGATTGTTACAGAGCATCCTCATGGCAGCCTCCTGCTGCCAGTCTTTACAATGCAGTACGTTCCCACGGGGAGCCCGAACGGGTCGTGGTTCCCAGCATCCTATATGGAGTTCCTTTAACAGTTTTTTTCGTGCTGATACATCCATATTAAAACCTCCCAAGTTCTCTAATTTTAACTTGGTAATTCCGTAGAACCCAATCCCATTCTGGATAGCGCGCGAGATATCACAGAAGGCGCTGCAGACAAAGACCAATACAAACAAATTGTTAACAGATAAGGTTTTACCCTATATTATTGAAGTCTTCCGACCTTTTTCTCTACGGCATCGAGCAACTGACCACCTCTGATCATTTCTACCATGAAATGGATGTCCGTGGAAAGGATACGATCTCTGTCCAGGTGGGAGATTTGTTCCCTGATGGCCCTGTAAGCTTCAAGGGTTCCATCGCCAGGCTTCATGTTTGTAAAAAGGTCGAGGGACTGAGCGGCACAAAGAAGTTCAATCGCAAGGACACACTCTGAGTTCTTCACAATTTCCCTGCATTTTCTCGCTGATATGGTTCCAAAGGATACATGATCCTCTTTGTTGGCAGATGTGGGAATGGAGTCTACACAGGCAGGATGACACAAGGTCTTGTTCTCGGAAACAAGGGCAGCAGCTGTGTATTGAGCGATCATAAACCCCGAGTTCAGTCCCCCATCCCTTATTAGAAAAGCGGGTAAACCGCTTAACTGGGGATTAACCAGACGCTCCACCCTCCGTTCCGATATGTTGGCCAGCTCCGAAACGGCCATACTCAGGCCGTCCATGGCCAGGGCGACAGGTTGGCCGTGGAAATTTCCTCCCAAAAGAAACGTTTCCCTTTCAGGAAAAATGAGAGGGTTATTTGTAGAGGAATTCATCTCAGTCTCAATCACGCCCCTCGCATAGTTTATCATGTCTTTGCTAGCACCGTGCACCTGAGGCGAACACCTCAAGGTGTAAGCATCCTGGATGCGGGAACAATCCTTGTGTGAGCTGATGATTTCACTGTTCTTCGTGATTCGGTTCATGTTGTCGGCAGAGGCTGCCTGTCCCGGATGGGGGCGTACTTCGTGAATCAGTGGATCGAATTCGGTTCGACTTCCCATGAGCACTTCCAGGCTCATGGCCGCTGCGATATCGGCTACCCTGGAAAGGATACCGGCATCATAAACGGCAAGTGCTCCTATTGCTGTCATCACCTGGGTTCCGTTGATCAGTGCAATCCCTTCTCCAGCCTCCAGAGTAAGAGATTCCAGACCAACCCTTTTCAAGGCTTCTTTGCCCGAAATCCTCCTACCCTCATGGAAGGCCTCACCAGCCCCTATCAGCACCAGGGCCAGGTGTGCCATGGGAGCTAGGTCCCCACTTGCCCCCACAGATCCCTTCTCCGGAACGACAGGACAAATACCCTGGTTCAATAGGATAAGAATGCGATCAACGACCTCCGCTCTAACACCCGCGTTCCCTCTGGCAAAATCCTTAATACGAAGCGACAAAACAGCCCTGACAATCTCCTCTTCAAGGGGCTCTCCCACTCCCGCTGAATGGCTCATCAGGACATTTTCCTGAACCAGACGGGTGTCTTCCTCTGAAATGGTCACATCACTCAATGCGCCAAAACCGGTCGTTATCCCGTAGATCGTTTCGCCTTCCCGAACCCATTTCTCAATCAACTCACGGGCCTTCACGATCCGCTCTTTTGCATCCTCGGTCAGGAGAACCCGGGCGCCGTTCCTGGAGATGGACACCAGGTCTTCCAGTGTCATCCCATTAAAACCCAGATAGATCTCATCCATGAAACACTCATTTTTCTTTTAAATCTT
>SBFL01000074.1 GCA_006227965.1 Bacteroidota bacterium
CTGCAGCCGGTATTCCAGCTCTGATTTAACTATAGAACTGGTTCCGGGGAACTGGATGTCAAAAGCCACCGTTGGTTGTTCGAGCTCATCTGTAAGGCGCACAACCACCTCTGTGGGAATCCGCCGGGTATACCCCGTATTGTCAAGCAGCGGGGCCGGATTGGCATTCAACTCGTACACCGCCTCCATATTTAGGATGGCCTCCAGAGGGTCCCCGTCCCAGTTGATGGTGCCCCCGGGGCGTACCAGGAAAGTCTTATCGATGATCCCTCCGTATTTCAGGCGGTATTGTCCGGTGACCACCACAAAGTCTCCCCACATGTTGAATTTCCCGTTGGTGTTGATCTCCATGAAGATAATCCCCTCTCCCGTCCCTTTCAGGGAACTGCCCGTGCGTTGGTCCACCACAATCTCCACCTCGGCATCCGGGGTGACAATCAGGTCAAATTTGAGCTCTAGGCCTTCATATTCCCTGAGGGTGCGCCCCGCCTCCACAATCTGCTGCTCGTCCTTCTCAATAAAATTGATAAAAGAATAATCCCCTACACTTGCCACATCGCTGATAGGTATCTTCAGAGAGGTCCCTCGTGCAGAAGACCCCTCAAATTCAATGTTAAGTGCCTGGGTCTGACCATAAATCCTGCCGGTTCCGCGTACAAATGCCGTTCCGTAATACAATTCGTCCTCGTCAAATTCCGTATTCAGGATGAGAAAGCGATCGTCCCTGGTGGCTACATCTAAATTCAGGGTCCAGTCACTGAATTCGTTATGGCTGATGGTACCCCCGAGAGCGGCACGGGTGCTTTTCTGAGTGTCTGTCAGGCCGACATTCATAAATTCGAAAGTCTGCTGAAAAAGCCGTACCTGTGCTTCCGGGTTAATATCGTAGTCTACATTCAGGTATGGGATGCCCAGTCCGGCATTATTCAGGGCCAGGGTTCCGTCCATATCGAGGTTCCTCAGATCCCCCCGTATTCGCGCCGTCCCGTTGACCTCTCCCCGGATATCTGACAAAACCCCCTCTGCCAGCGCATTGAAGGGGGTAAGAGGGAATCCCTCAAAGGTGGCGGTGAGCTCAGCCGAAGGAAACTCAGACTGGTTCAGTATCGTTCCCATTAAACTGAACTTCTCCCGTCCCTCCTGGGTTATGAGGGTGTTCACCGAAAATTCTGTCAGGTCCCGATTTCCGACAATCCCGAAATCAAGTTCGCCAAGAATAATTTCATTCATAGCGAATTCAGAGATTTTCAGGTTCCCGATGGGGAGGTATACCTCATCCTGCTGCAACACGTTCAAAACCCCATTTACCTCACCCTGAAGGGTGAGCCCCTCGATGTACGGAGTAATCTTGTTCTGGGAAACGAGATCGTAGCGCAGTTCCAGGTCGTTATAGGTGGAATCCGCGAACTGCCCTTTTAGCATGATCTCCTCCCGGTCCTCATTGGTCATCACAATCTCTTCGATCTGAACACTGTCAAGGCCCGGACTCAGGATTACCTTGTTCCGGCTGTTTCCGTCCCGGTTCAGGACCCAGGTATTCCCCTTGAAGCTCACATCAGATCTTTTAAGGCCTATTACGGACTTGTTGTTCTGATCAAAGGTGTGGTAGAAGTTCAGGTTGTAACGGTCATTGAGCTGGCTTCCACCTTTGAATTCCGCCCTGAAAAAAAGCGTGTCAGCCAGGGTGGTATTGATCAGCTCAAAGTCATTTAGGTCATAATAGACCGTGGAAATGTCCCTGACCGAAACATAGGTGTTGAACAGGGGGTTCTTGTTGTCGACGCGGATATCGATGGTATCCAGTTCATTTCCGTAAGCCGCGATGCCCGGGGATTTGAAATTCAGCTTGAAATCTTCCTGATCTGCCACTATATCCCCCCTGATGAAGGTATTGGGACCAAAGGAGACCTCGGGCAAGAAGACTTCCACTATTTTATTGTAGATCTTGAAGTTAAAGGAAAGTTCCTGCCCGGGGGTTATCTCCTCGGGCTGGTAGTTGGTGAAAATACTTCCAACCGAATTCCTAAACAGCCTGCCAAGTTCCCCGACTTTGAAACGACCCCGCATGTATCCGGTTATAATATCCGGGGAATTGATCTCGATGCTCCTAAGGGAATCCGATCCAAAACTGGAACTCACCTTAAAGTCCTCAAAGTAATATGTGTTATTGAGGTTTTGAAAACTCGTCTCGCTGAACCGGATATCACCGCTCATGTCATCGAGGGTGTTTCCAGTGATATCCATATTGAGCTTGCCCTTAAAGATGGCTATGGTATCTTTTATAAAATTCAGCCGGTACAGGTCGGCGTTTTCCACCGAAGCCGTAAAGTTGAAGGTGTTTATGGCACTGCCGAAGTCGGCAAGACCCGAAAAGCTAAACCTGAAATTAGGGTCGTTGCTGTTCAGAGACCCGTCAAAGAGCTGCTCCTTAAGGATACCGGACACAGCGATGTCCGAATAGGTATACTCGTTAAAGGTAAGGGAATAGACCTGTCCGATAACCTCGGTATTAAGTTTTTCGGTAGTAAATCCCTGCCCTTCCACATTCACGTCGAGGTAGGCCATTCCAAGGGAAGCATTATCCGTGAAGCGACCCAGGTCAAAATCGATAAGAGAAACAAATCCCTTATAGCTCGCATTCTCTATGTCATCTATATCTGTCAGCTGCAGGTCGGCATAGCTGCTGCCCAGAGAGCTTTGGATATTTATCTGAGTCTTCACGGAGGTTTCAGTGATCTCGGCCGGCCCCCTGAGGGTAAACTGACCCAGCCGCTTCAGGAATTCAGGCAGCGAATTTCCCAGTAATCGGGGCATCAGCCCCCGTAACTGATAATAGCTTGTCGTGATGTCCCGGATCTGCGCCTGCAGGCGGAAGGGAGCCTCGGAATTGAAGAGGTTCTCAAACCCGAAATTCCCCCTGATACCCGTATTGTCGGTAACCAACAGGAGATTCTGGATCTGCAGGTCATTCAGGGTACCACTGACCTCAGTCGAAAACATGGCTTTCCGGTCCTTTCCGAAACCATCGTAGAACTGATTGATTTCGTCCAGGGAAACCGTGGATTCCTCAAATCGGGCCGTCACCCGGACCTTGTCCGTGAATTCGGCCAGGTCTTCCCGCTTGTAGTCGAACCTCAGGCTGCCCTTGAGCTCTGACTGCGGGGTGCCGATGTAGAGGGAATCAAAATTCATCTGTTCCCGCTGGTAGGTGAAGTCCGTGGTCAACTTCTGTATGTGAACATCTCTGGAGGTATGTAAACTGAGATCATTGATCCGGGCGTGCACCTCGGGGCCCAGAATTGTGAAATCACCCGCATCCACCTCCAAATTCCTGAAATCCAGTATTTGTGGATTTTCGAGGTTTTCATCGCTGAGGGAAAAACGGCTGTCATACAATACCAGGCGATCCGTGAAGAAATAGAAGGGCGGTGTCCCCGGGTCCCTGGGTTTCCCGTCATCCAACTTGTCTATAAAGATACCCAGATTCGTATCTGGTGCGTCCCTGTAGGTTTTCATGTTCAGGTACAGCCGGTCAATCTTAATATCGCCAAACTCCAGCTTACCCCTGGTCAGGTCCCTGAGGTTAAGGATGGATGTCCTCAGTTCCCCTATATAAGCCAGGGTGTCCTGCCGGTAATCTTCTATATAGATATCCTTCAGGGCGGTATTCCAGCTAATCAGGGAGATCCGCAGCCGGTCAATTTGTATGTTGGTGCCAAAATCCCTGTTGATCCGATTTGTCGCGTATTGAGCAAGCCCGGTCTGTACAGCCGGGAGGGAAAGCACCACCGTGCCCAGAACACAAATCACCAGCAGGACCAGTAATACCCGAACTACTATTTTGCGGAATTTTCTGATAAGGTGTATTTTTTACCTTTGTACAACCAAATTCTGTTCCAAATTTCCCGGTGAATAACAAGGACACCTACATACTCGCCATTGAATCTTCGTGTGACGACACTTCCGCAGCCGTTTTGCACAATCGCAGAGCCCTGAGCAATATCGTCGCCACCCAGCATATTCACGAGGCGTATGGGGGGGTTGTCCCTGAATTGGCATCCCGTGCCCACCAAAAGAATATCGTACCTCTGGTGCATCAGGCCCTGGCCAAGGCAAATATCGACAAAAAACAACTATCAGCCATAGCATTTACAAGAGGTCCGGGGCTTTTGGGTTCTCTGCTCGTGGGAACCTCATTTGCCAAGTCACTTTCGCTGGCTCTGGAGATTCCCCTGATCGAGGTAAACCATATGGAGGCACACATCCTGTCCCATTTCATAGAAACCCCCGGGCAAACTCCCCCACCCTTTCCCTTCCTGGCGATGACCGTTAGCGGGGGACATACCCAGATCGTCCGCGTCCGTGATTATTTTGACATGGAGGTATTGGGGGAAACCCTGGACGATGCCGTGGGGGAAGCATTTGATAAAAGCGCAAAATTACTGGGGATGCCCTACCCTGGAGGCCCCCTGATTGACCAGTGCGCCCGGCGGGGAGATCCGGACAAATATCCCTTTCCAATACCAAAGGTGGCCGGGCTGGACTTTAGTTTCAGCGGACTGAAAACCAGCATCCTTTACTTTCTGCAGCGGGAAACGAAAATGGATCCGGATTTCGTTGATAAAGAACGGGATCATATTTGTGCCTCCATACAAAAGACCATTGTGGAAATCCTGATGCGAAAAATCCGAAAAGCCGCAACGGAAACCGGAATTAAGCACATTGCCATAGCCGGAGGGGTCGCTGCAAATTCAGGGATACGACAGGCACTTGTCAGGGCCGAAAAAGAACAGGGCTGGAATACCTACATCCCTCCTTTTGAGTACTGTACTGACAATGCCGGAATGATAGGAATTGTTGGATATTTGAAGTATCTTGACAATCGGTTTACGGATCTTCGGACCCCTGCCTTGGCACGGTACCACATCGGGAACTAATCCTGTGGCACGGGTGCAAAAATTTCACAAGAATGCCATATAGCGAATATCTCGAAGCCCGGATAAACCAGGTATGGCTCGATAAATTCCCTGAGGCCCAGGCCGATGTGGAGGTCAAGAAGATGTTCGGAGGCCTTGTTTATCTCTACCATGGGAAAATGACAGTCGGTATCGTGGGGGATGATCTTATGGCCCGGGTC
>SBFL01000188.1 GCA_006227965.1 Bacteroidota bacterium
GGGTACTGATGCAGCTGGCCAAACTCTACAGGGAAGATCCGGAGAAGGTTGTTGAGTACGCCTCGGACCTAACCTCTGCCCTGCACCGTATCAATACCCTGAACCCAGTGGATAAGGGAACGGACATCCCTGATGTGGCGGAAATGGAACCCTGGGTCAGATCCTGGAAAAAAGGATTTGACCCTAATTTCGGGGGGAAACTGGGAGCTCCGAAATTCATGACCCCAATATTGTATCAGTTCCTTATGCACTGGGGGGAAGCCCGGGGAGATTCCGAGGTGCGAAAGCATGTTCAGGACACCCTCAGGGGCATGGCCTGGGGGGGGCTGCACGACCAGATCGGGGGAGGATTTTCAAGATATTCCGTAGACCCGCGATGGCATGTCCCTCACTTCGAGAAAATGCTCTATGACAACGCGCAGTTGCTGAGTCTTTATTCAGAAGGCTATGCCCTGTACGGGGAAACCCTGTATAAAGAGGTGGTAGTCCAAACCCTGGAATTCCTCAGCCGGGAACTCAGCCGGCCTGAAGGCGGGTATTATGCATCCCTGGATGCCGACAGCCTGAATCCAAAGGGGACTTTGGAAGAAGGAGCCTTCTATACCTGGGAGGGCGCGGACCTCACCAACCTGCTTCGGGAAGATTTCGAATGGTTTCAGGAGTACTACAACATAAACGAGTTCGGTTTATGGGAAAAGGGCAGATATGTCCTGATCCGGACCGTTTCTGATGAAGCTTTTGCCGGGAAGCGGGGGTGGACAACTGAAATCCTACAGGAGCACAAATCACGGGTACGAAAACTGCTCCTGAAGGTGCGTGGAGAAAGACCTCGCCCCCGCCTGGACGACAAAATAATAACCTCCTGGAACGGCCTGATGCTGGGAGGGCTCTGTGACGCATACCGGTATTGTGGCCTGCAAGACGCCCGCGAAAAAGCCCTGACACTTGCAGGCTTTATACAGGCCTCTCTTTCTCGTCCGGACGGCGGCCTCCTCCATTCATTTAAGGAAGGGGGCAAATCCGTAAATGGGTATCTGGAGGATTACGCGGCCGTCATCCAGGGTTACATAAAACTCTACGGCATCATCCAGGACCCCTCCTGGATGGATCGGGCCAGGGAACTGACGGCCTATTGCCTGGAACACTTCACCGAAACGGGCCAGCCCCTTTTGTATTTCAGTTCCAGCCTGGACCGCGCCCTGATCCGGCGCACACTGGAAGTGAATGACAGCGTCATGCCCGCCTCAAACTCCCTGATGGCCAAGAACTTTTTCATCCTGGGGGCTTTCTATTCCAACGGAAGTTACCAGGACCGCGCCCGGGAGATGCTTACAGCCGTGAGGGGATCCCTGCAGCGGTATCCGGGTCAGTACAGCAACTGGATGCACCTGGCCCTTTGGATGGACGGGCCGTTTTACGAGGTGGTCATATCAGGCCCCGAGGCCCTGGATAAGCTCGAATCCCTGCAGCAGCATTACTTGCCGCATGCCCTGTTGGCCGCGAGTGATAAGGGTGCCGCCTATCCTCTTTTTGAACACCGCCACAGTGCCGATTCCACCCGGATCTTTATCTGCCAGTTCGGGCAGTGCCGGCAACCCGTAACCTCCGTGTCAGATGCCCTTGAGGAAGTTGAAATAAAAGTAAATTATTAACGCCGGACCGTATTTTCAAGAACAGGTTTCTATTTTTGTCCGGTATACCAAATCAATCACACCACATTATGGAAATGGAACAATTAAACGATTATCAGGAGTATTTGAAAAAAGGGCTTGACTACATTTTGGAATTTCTGCCCAACCTGATCACTGCGGTTATCATACTGCTTGTGGGGCTCTGGATTATCCGCATGATCAACAAGGTGGTCCACCGGTTTTTTGAAAAACACGACTATGACCAGGCGCTGGAAACCTTCCTGCAGAGCCTTATCAAAATGGGTCTTAAGCTGTTGCTTTTTGTCCTGGTGGTCATGCAACTGGGAGTTCCGGGGTCTTCCCTGGTAGCCATGGTAGGTGCCGCAGGCCTTGCCGTAGGACTGGCCCTGCAGGGATCTCTGGCAAATTTTGCGGGAGGGGTGCTCATCCTGCTCTTCAAGCCATTTAAGGTGGGGGACTTTATTTCTGCCCAGGGTGTGGATGGGACGGTCAAAGAGATTTCCATCTTCACTACCAAAGTAAACACCTTTGGCAATCAGGTGGCAATAATCCCCAACGGGCAGCTCTCCAACAATAATATTATCAATTTCAACGCCGAGAAAACACGGAGGAACAAGATCGATGTAGGGATCGGTTACGGCTCGAATATCAAAAAAGCAAAAGACATCCTGCTCGAAATCTGCGGGGCGGATAAACGCATCCTCACGGATCCGGCTCCTGAGGTCTATGTGGGAGCCCTGGCAGACAGCTCTGTCAACCTGACCCTGAGGTTCTGGGCTAAAAACGAGGATTTCTGGGCAGCACACTTCAATGTGATGGAGACCCTTAAAATGCGCTTCGACGAGGAAGGCATCGAAATCCCGTTCCCGCAGCGGGACGTACATATGAAGAAAGACGCCTAAAGGTCAGCCTTTCTTTTTAGTGACGATAAAATCCTTCAGGTAGAAGGGTTCGAAATAGGCCAGGTCTTCGATCTGGCCTTTCTCATACCGTTCGGCCGCCATAAGGCCCAGCTCCCTGGCGGAAGGCTGGATCTCGGTATGGAACCGGAAGTTGGGATGGGTAAGGAGCCCCCTGCATTTTTCAGCTCCGTTACCAAGCAGATGGACCAGTCCTGATGCCGCCCACCGGGCAAATGAATCTTCCGTGATGATCTCTGCCCAGGCAGGGGCAACTTCCTTTCGATGCACATCGAATACGGCCGCATAAACTTCCATCCTGCGCGCATCCAGCATGGGGATAAGCACGCCCGACTCAATTTGCACCTGATAGGCCATGCTCTTCAGGGTGGGCACAGCGATCAGCGGCAGGTCCAGTGCAAAGCAAAGGCCCTTTGCCGCGGCCACGCCAATCCGAAGGCCTGTATACGATCCTGGCCCCTTGCTGACAGCAACCGCATCCAGGTCGGAAGCCTGCAGTCCGGCTTCCCTGAGAACTTCCTCCACAAAAACATGTAACAGCTCGCCATGGGTGTATACCAGGGAAGGATCTTCCCTGAGGGCCAAAAGCCGATTCCCCTCATAGAGGCTTACCGAACAATTCGTGGAAGCGGTTTCCAGGTTGATGATCCGGGCCATAGACTGCAAATATAACGACCTGCCGGCTATGGATAGCCGGCAGGTCGTTTCAATCATTCATCAAAATATCAATTCAGGGCTATGGGCAATCCAAAATAGAATTCGATCACCTTGATCCGGAAGATATAAAGGTACTTGGTACGGATCACTTCTGCTTTGGCATTGTCTACGCGTGCCTGGGCCACCCCAAAATCAAAGGCGTTTAACAATCCCACCTCGTAACGCTCCTTTGCGTAATCATAAGACAGCTCCCTCGCCTCCAGGGTCTTAACAGCCGCCTCATAGTTCTTCGCGGAATTCAAAACATCCACATAGGCCTGGTTCACGTTGGTTTCCAAATCCAGTTTGTCCTGTTCCAGTTGCAATTCGGCCCGCCTGACGTCTATCTGGGACCGCTTGATGTTATTGCGGGTATTAAAACCGTTCAGGAAGGGGATGTTTAGCTGTGCCCCATAGGAAATACCGTCCAAAATCCAGAGCTGGTCCCCGAAATTCGGCGTATAGACACCCCCCGGATTATCCGGGTCCGGCAGCAAAAGATTGCTGGAATAACGGGTGTTGTATTGAAAGAAGGCACCCAGGGTTGGGGACTGTGCACCCTTGGCTATTTGCAGGTCCTTTTTGGCCAGTTCCACATTTATCTCGGAGAATTTGATATCCTTTCTCCAGCCCAGGGCTTTCTCATAAATAACCTTGGGGGAATTCTCAAGGACGTCTGAAGGGGGCACGTCATAATCCTCATCTGCGATGTCAAAATTCTGATAGTCGGTAATCTGCAACAGCTGTGCCAGGGCAATCCTGGAGAGGAGCACCTGATTTTCATTATTGATGATCTGCTGTTCCTGATTTGCTGCCGTAGCCTGAACTTCCAGCAGGTCACCTTCCGGCAGGACCCCCTCCTCCACCTGTGCCCGGGTGCGCTCCAGGTCTTGCTGGGTAGCTGCTAACTGGGCCCTTGAAACCTTCAGGGTCTCTTTATTGGAGAGTACCTGAAGATAGGCTACAGCAACGTTAAGGCGAATATCATCCTTCAGGTTCTGCAACCTGTACTCGTTAGCCAGGGCATTCATTTTAGCCCGGCGCAATTGGTTGACGTTCCGAAGCCCGTCGAACAGGCTTACCGTGGAGGTGACGCCTCCATTAGCTGTGGTAATTGCCTCTGTGGTCGGCAGGTTGGATGAGGGATCGATGGTAAAACCCTTGTTCCCGCCTCCATTGAGCTGTCCGTTTAACCCGGGAATGAAATTTCCAATGGCGTCGGATTTGTCTATTTCAGCGTTTTCGAGGTCCAGTTCAAACTGCTGGATGGTCAGGTTATTATCCTCCGCGTAACGCACACACTCCTCCAGGGTCCATTTCCGGAGCTGCCCTGTCAGCATGCCTGCTGAGAGTATACACAGCAAGGTTATGATGCGAATTTTCATGAGTCGATTTTTGATGGTTATTATCGTGGTTCCCTTAGATGATGCTCAGTACTTATTCGGCCTCTTGCTCTTCACCCTCTTCATCGTCTTCACCTCTCTTAATGGGCTCGGTCTTGTTCCAGACCTTTACTTTATCTTCCATTTCAAGACCTGAGACAATCTCCACATTGACCCCGTCAGATATACCGATTTCGATATCCCTCCTCTCGAATTTCTGGTCGCCTGTGGCTACTTCCACATAAGGCTTGTCGGTTTCCCGGTCAAATTGTAACAGGGCCTCCGGAATCACCATAATGCTGTCCTTTTTCTCAAGGGTAAGGGAGGCGTTGGCACTGTATCCTGCCCGGATCAGCACCGTATCACTTACGGTAACATCTCCTTCAATTTTAAATTTTACGGCCCCGGCTTCTTCCACACCTTTGGGGGCTATGAATTTCAAAATGGCATCGAAGTTCTGGTCTTCGAGGGCTCCAAG
>SBFL01000115.1 GCA_006227965.1 Bacteroidota bacterium
AGAAAAGGAAGTTAAAGTAGGCAATGGGTATGCCATGATATTGGTAGTACTCCTTTTTATCGCGGTTACAGTGGTGGGGATAATCTTATTCCGAAATCCCTGGTTTCTCCTGATGATCCCGGTAATCCTCCTGATGATGCGGGGCTTTTTCATAGTCAATCCAAACAGTTCCAAGGTCCTGGTCCTATTCGGGGCTTATAAGGGAACCGTTAAGGATAACGGGTTTTTCTGGGCAAATCCCTTCTACACCCGAGAGAAGATTTCACTGCGTGCCCGGAATTTTGACAGTGAACGGGTAAAGGTGAATGACAAGATCGGAAACCCGATCCTCATCAACGTGATCCTCGTATGGCAGGTCAAGGATACCTATAAATCTGCCTTTGATGTAGACAACTATGTGGAGTTTGTCAGGGTACAGACCGATGCGGCTGTCAGGAAGCTGGCCGGGTCCTATCCCTATGACAATTTTGATGATGAGGAGGCCGAGCTGACCCTCCGTTCCGGGATGGATGAGGTGAACGAAGCGCTGGAGGTCGAAATCACAGAACGTCTGGCCATTGCGGGGATCAGGGTCATCGAGGCGCGGATTGGCTACCTGGCATACGCCCCGGAAATAGCCAATGCCATGCTCAAGCGGCAGCAGGCAGTGGCTATTGTGGCGGCCCGCAAGAAGATCGTAGAAGGCGCCGTTGGAATGGTGGAGGATGCCCTGGAGCAACTTTCCAGGGATGGGATCATCGAGTTTGACGAGGACAAGAAGGCCTCTATGGTCAGCAACCTCATGGTGGTCCTGTGCGGGGACAAGGAGGCCGTACCTGTGGTGAATGCCGGGACCTTAAATTCGTGATTTTGAGTAAACGAAAAGCCTTTGTTTTGCGTATCACGCCGGAGCTTTTTAGGCAGGTGGAAAAGTGGGCTGAGGATGAATTTCGCAGTGTAAACGGACAACTTGAGTGGATAATTCACAAGAGCCTTAAGGAGGCGAAACGGTTGCCACAAAAAGAAAGGAAGGGTCAGACCGGACCTGAAGGGAAAGAGCCTTGAAGTACGGAGAATATATACCTTCCTGTTTTCTGGACTGGTGGAAATAATACATTGTGAACTATGATGCAAAAGTGTGCCTATACCCTCTGCAGCTTTTTCCTGCTTGTTGTCCCTGCCGGGGCCCAGGAGTCAGACACCGAGATTTGGGTAAATTACTCGCTCAAGGTACCCACAACTGAAAAGGTGTCCTACGGAGGGGATATGGGATACAGGCGTATTATTAAACAAAGCAGGGCCAGGCAGTACCTTATACGCCCTACCCTGACATATAGTTTTAACGAGATTTTTGCCGTGGCCGGGGCTGTGGCTTGGTTCAGAACCTATAGTGAAAATGCGCCGAACCTGAATGAATTCAGGATTCAGCAGGACTTCAATGTGCGTTGGCCGGATCTTGGCTTTGCCCGTCTTTTTTTCAGGGCCAGACTGGAACAGCGATTCTTCTTCTACAAAAACCTTCCGGATGATTTTGACCTTCGAGCGCGCTTCCTGGGCGGAGCCCAGACCAAAGACCTAACCTTCCTGGGTGAAAGACGCCCCATATACTTCAAATCCCTGTTCGAAGGATTTTGGACGGTTACTGCAGAAAAGGCTTCGGAGTTCCTGATCAACAATACACGCTTCCATCTTGCCTTCGGGCATCGGCTGTCCAAAGCCTGGCGCTACGAGATCCATTACATTCACCAAAGTTCCAGGTTCATCACGACGGAAGGTTCCAAGGTACGCCAGGACATTTTCCGGCTGCGTGTTTTTCATACCCTATTCGAGAATAAATCCATCCTGCCGGAAATGGTGGACCCGGAAATCGAATAGGATCAAACGCCGGGTTGGTAGCGGAGAGAGGAATTAATGATACCCAGTGTTCTAAGGTTCCCCCAAAGCCAGATAAACGGCCTCCTCCGCATGGATGCGCGTTGTGTCAAACACCGGTACCGATACATCGTTTTGTGAAATCAGAAGGGGAATTTCCGTACATCCCAGCACAACGCCTTCCGCGCCCCGTTCCACCAGGTCTGAGATTACCTCCCTGAAGACCTCTTTGGATGTTTCCCGGATAATTCCCTTCACCAGCTCTTCATAGATGATCCGGTGCACCGCATCCCGCTGGTCCGGATCCGGGATGAGGGTTTGGATCCCGTGATCCTCCAGCAGCTTCCTGGAATAGAAATCCTTTTCCATGGTGAACTTGGTCCCCAGCAGCCCAACGGTTTTCAGCCGTTGGGCGGTAATCCGTTTTCCGGTTGCCTCGCCGATATGCAGGAAAGGTATGGATACGGCGTGGGTAATGGCCCCACTGCATAAATGCATGGTATTGGTACAGAGTACGATCAGATCTGCACCGCCCTTTTGAAGGCGGCGGGCTGCATCTGCCATAAGCCCGCAAAGGGCCTCCCAGTCCGCTGCGTGCTGTAGCTTTTCCACCTCGGCAAAGTCCACGGAATACATCAGAGAGCGGCAGGAGGCAAATCCGCCCCTCAGTCTTTTTACCGTTTCATTCGCGATCCGGTAGTATTCCAGGGAAGATTCCCAACTCATGCCGCCTATGAATCCGATGGTTTTCATGTCTGTGGGGAATCATCTAAACGCACATTTGAAAGGGTTCCATTGGGAAATCGGGGGTTCTCCCCTGAAAAGGAGTAAGGAGCCTATTTTGGAAAAAGGTATCTTCCCGGGGCTTGTCTGCCCTCAGATGCCCCCGGCCCGGTAACCTGAAACCCTTAACCTGCTAGCAGAAGATTTATTCCATTCTTTTCATCACCCAGCGTTGCACACCCTCCTCATTGGTATCCGTGAAGTAAGCCGAATCCTTCTCAATCGTTACGTGACGTGCATTGCGGGGGTTGTCATTCATGAAGTTGGGATATTTCGCTACAATTGCATTATGTATGAGGGAATCCCCGACGATTTCATAAGTCCCTGAATTCGAGATCAAACCACTATAGGCATTGATAATATCATCGGGGCTTCTTTCCTCTCCTTCACTCAGTTCGGGCCAGGATGGCCGTTCTTCCATAGCTACCTCCACACTGTAGTATTTATCCGTATAAAGTAAGATACTCTTGTAGGGCTTCCAGTACATGGTGGTATCCGGACTCTTCCAGCTGATGTGATCCAATACCCAGGCCCCTTCCATGGAGGGCTCCTCCATAGGAGCAGCCACTTCAGCCGGGGCCTCCTTTTTTTCCGCACAGGCACTAACGAGAGCCAAAGCGAGCATTAAAAGCAATGTGTTCTTCATGATGGTTCATTATTAGGTTTGTTGTAAGATACAAAATATTGTCAGCGAGATTTATAGAAAAATCACTAATCATATAAATACCCCTTTGTGAAGTGACAGGATTATTGGTAAATTATGCATTCAATCGATACGATTAATTCCGAATCCTATGAAAAATCCCATCTTTTTCTTGCTCGCTTTCCTGATAACTCTGGTTTGTTTTGCACAATCCGATCAGGTCGCTAAAACACCTTTCACCCAAATGTACCTCCCTGTCTGGCTGGAAGCCAGGGACCACTGCATGGATGTCGCACGGGCAATGCCGGAGGACTTGTACTCGTACAAACCCACGGAGGTGAGCAAGACCTTCGGGGAGCAGATGGTACATATAGCCCACACGGTGGAACTGCTTACCAAAAGGTACGTGCAGGGGATGGAGGTCACCCCCAATACGCCGGATGCCTCAAAGATGACCAAGGCCCAGATCCTCGACCTGCTTGAAGAGGGCTTTGCCTACACTACAAAGGTGATTTATGAGATTGAACAGTCTCAACTGGACGAGACCTGCGTGATGTACCACAGCGGGAATACTGTGAGCCGTGCGTTTGCTTTTTTTTATGTGCAGGACCATATGGCCAACCACCGGGCCAAGGCGAACCTATATGTCCGGATGAATGGGATAGAGCCACCTGAGTATACCTGGTAAGAGCGCTTCCCGGGGGATACCTGCCTTCGGATAACTAATGTATCTTCAGGAGACACCCACCACCATAACGACCAAATAACCAGCAAAAACTTCCCGATGCGTATTTCCAAGTCAATTACCGCAGGATTCCTGTCGACCTGTTTCCTGTGGATTTTCACCTCGACAGCAGCTCAGGAGCCGGATGCCCTAGCCAGGGCCACGGCAGGTTTGGAACTGCGCGGCATAGGCCCTGCTTTGATGGGGGGGCGGATATCAGATATTGCCGTGCATCCTCAGGATCCGAGCATCTGGTATGTGGCGGCGGGTTCAGGCGGCGTCTGGAAAACAACCAACAGGGGGACCACCTGGGAGCCAGTCTTTGAAGACCAGCCTTCCTATTCCGTGGGGGCGGTGGCTATTGACCCCGGCAATCCCGATGTGGTCTGGGTAGGTACGGGCGAAAACGTCAGTGGCCGGCATGTGGGCTGGGGAGACGGCGTATACCGCAGTGCCGATGCCGGGCTGACCTGGAAGCCGATGGGCCTTCCTGCATCTGAGCATATCGGAAAGATCCTGGTAGACCCCAGAAACAGCAATGTGGTATTTGTGGCGGCGGAAGGTCCCTTATGGTCTTCCGGAGGTGAACGGGGGTTGTATAAGACCTCGGATGGCGGGAGCACCTGGGAGCTGGCTCTGGAGATCGATGAAAATACGGGAGTTACCGACGTGGAATTCGATCCTTCCAATCCGGAGGTCCTCTACGCCGCGGCTTATCAGCGACGGCGGCATACGTGGTCCCTGTTGGGCGGCGGGCCCAATTCAGGCATCTATAAATCAACGGATGGCGGGAAATCCTGGAGGCGCATGACAGCGGGGTTGCCAGCAGGGGACATGGGCAAGATCGGTCTTGCCGTGACTGTGGCGGATCCGGAAATCGTCTATGCGACCATCGAGGCAGACCAGCGTGAGAAGGGGTTCTACAGATCCGACGACAAAGGGGAAAGCTGGGAAAAACGCAACGATTATATCTCCGGGGGAACAGGGCCGCACTATTATCAGGAAATAGAGGCGTCCCCGGTAGATCCGGACCTGGTCTATCAGATGGATGTATTTTTGCACGTTACGCGTGACGGGGGCAGGACCTTCGATTATTTGGGGACGGGCAGGGAAAAGCACAGTGATAACCATGCCCTGTGGATTGACCCTGCAGATGGGGAACATTTGATAGCCGGAACGGATGCCGGCCTGTATGAATCTTTTGACGAAGGTACTTCATGGCGGCATTTTCCAAACCTCCCCATTTCCCAGTTTTACAAGCTCGCCCTGGACAATACCGAACCTTTTTACAACATTATGGGAGGGGCGCAAGACCTCGGCACCCTTATAGGACCTTCGCGGACCACAAATGTGGAAGGGGTTCGCAACCAGGACTGGTTTGTGCCATTGGGGGCAGACGGGTATGACGCGGCATTTGACCCGGAAGACCCCAACATAGCCTATATGGAGATTCAGGAAGGTCTGCTGCACCGCTATGACAGGCGTAGTGAAGAGGTGTTGAACATCCAGCCACAGCCGGGCCCTGCTGACCCGCCTGAGCGATGGAACTGGGACAGCCCGGTCCTGATCAGCCCGCACGACAGGAACCGGATCTATTACGGTTCTCAGCGCCTCTGGCGAAGCGACGACCGGGGGAATTCCTGGACCCCCATAAGCCCCGATCTTACTACCAACACCAACCGCTATGTGCTGGAAATGATCGGCCGGGTATGGAGTGTGGATGCTCTTTATGACAACGGGGCCATGTCCAAATACGCCACCCTGACAAATATCTCTGAATCCCCTGTGGCGGAGGGCCTCCTGTATGTGGGTTCCGATGACGGGATAATCCAGGTGAGCGAAGACGGGGGGCAGCAGTGGCGCAGCAGCGGAAGCCTTCCCCAGGTTCCGGAGCGCTCTTTTATCAATGATGTTGAAGCTTCTCCCCACGATGCCAGCACGGTTTTCGCGGCTGCTGACGCGCATAAGTTTGGAAAGTATACCCCGTATCTTTTTATCAGCACCGACCGGGGCCGGACGTGGCGGTCCATTACCGGGGACCTCCCGGAGAAGACCATCGTTTGGGCAATCAAGCAGGATCACATCAATCCGGATCTGTTGTTTATTGGGACGGAATATGGCCTTTATTATTCGGTGAACGGGGGAGTGAACTGGGTAAAACTGAAGGCCGGAGTTCCGACGATTCCGTTCCGCGATATCGAATTGCACCCGAGGGATGGCGATCTGGTCGGAGCCTCTTTCGGGCGCGGATTTTACGTACTGGATGACTACGGTCCCTTAAGGGAGCTGGCCACTGTTGTAGGCGCGGGTGCCAATAGCTTATTCCCGGTGCGGGATGCCTGGTGGTACATCCCCAACGCCCCCATGCAGGCCAGGGGAATGCCCACCCTTGGCACCACGAGCTTCGTCGCCGATAACCCCCCGTTCGGAGCTGTATTCACCTACTATCTGAATACCCTTCCCCAGACCGAAAAGGCAGTTCGAAGGGAGGCTGAAAAATCCCGGCGCAACACTAATTCGGATGTGCCCTTTCCAGGCTGGGATGAGCTCAGGCAGGAATCGGATCAGAGCGATCCCAGAGTCCTCCTCCTGATACGCGATCAACACGACAATCCGGTTCGCTGGATTGACGGGGCCGCCGGTAAGGGCTTACACAGGGTAAGCTGGGATTTACGTTATTCCGCACCAGACCCCGTAGACCTCAGAAAGCCTGATTTCGTGCCCCCCTGGGTAGGGGATCCTCAGGGACCACTTGCAGCACCCGGAACTTACAGTGTCACCCTTTATATTTTACATGAGGGTGTATTGGAAGCACAGGGAGCTCCGCAGGGGTTCAGGGTCAAACCTGTAAATACCGCACCTTCTGATACCGATTTTGAGGTGGTGGCCGCATTTCAGCAGACGACCGGGGAGCTTTCACGTCAGATCTCGGGGGCCAGAAGGCAGATGGAGGAAGCGGACCAACGTTTGCGGCACATACAAGCGGCATTGACCCGGACGCCAAAAGCTGCCCCGGAGCTTTTTGCAGCGGTGAACAACCTTGAAAAAGAACTGTCAGGACTGCGGATGCGCCTGTCAGGGGATCCTGCCCGTCAGCGACTGAATGAATCGATGGTCCCTTCCATTAGCTCCAGGGTAGGTCAGGTGGTATATGGCCATTGGGAAACCCGCCAGATGCCAACGGAGACCCAAAAGAAGAATATCGAGATTGCAAAGGGAGAATTTGATAGCTTCCGGGCTGCTCTGAAGGCCTTTTTCGAAGACCTGGAAGGTCTGGAGGCCACTCTGGAAAGGGCAGGGGCCCCCTATACGCCGGGACGGAAATTTTAAACTAATTCAGCTCAAGCTCTTGCAGCGAGAAGTCGGGGAACCTTAAGCGATACGGTTGCCTTTTTTCGGGCACCATGCCACTACATTAAAGTTCGCAGTCCGCAGTACCAGTCTGCAGTTGCCATATTTTATACCTGGAAGTTATCGAAGAACGCTAAAACCTTGAACTTTATGTGGTAAATAACAAACCCAACCTGCCAACTGCGGCTTTGTACTGCCTCCTAGAACCGATCAATCACCATTACGCCCTTGTGCTCAAACCGGTCCATAGCCGGCAGGGCCAGGGCTGCCTCTTCCAGGGAAAGGGTCTTTTCGATAAGCTTCTCAGGGTGTAGAATCCCGCTCTGTATCATCCTGAGCATTTCCGGGTATTTGAAGGCCTGCATCCCGTGGCTGCCCAGGATTTCGAGCTCACCAGCCACAACGAGGTCCATGGGAACTCTTGGATGTCGGTGAGCTCCCGCCATCAGTCCCACCTGTATGTGCTTTCCTCGTTTTTGCAGGCAGGCGATGGAATTAAAACAGGTTTCCGGACTGCCCAGTGCATCAAGGGATACATGGGAGCCCCCGTGGGTAAGGTCCTTTATATGGGCTGTGATGTCATCCCCCCCTGAAGCGTTCAGCGTATATGCCGCCCCCAGTTCCCGTGCCAGGTCCAGGCTGTCTTCCCGTATGTCGACTGCAATTACCCGGGCCCCCAGGGCACTGGCGATCATTATGGCGGAGAGCCCCACGCCCCCGCACCCGTGAATGGAGACAAATTGCCCTTCAGATACCCTGCCCTGGTCCACTACCGCACGGAAGGCTGTGATAAACCGGCACCCCAGGGTGGCGGCTGTGAGGCTGTCGATCTCATCGGGAAGCAATACCAGGTTCACGTCGGCATAATCTATGGCAACGTATTGAGCAAAGGAGCCCCAATGCGTGAATCCCGGCTGGGACTGGTGGTCGCAGACCTGGTGGTTTCCCGAAAGGCACTGCCGGCACTGGCCGCAGCCGCAGACGAAGGGAACCGTCACCCGGCCCCCTTTATGGAAATTCTTAACCTCCCTTCCCGTATCCACCACTATACCGGCCAGCTCATGCCCGGGAACATGGGGAAGACGGATGTCCGGATCGTGGCCCATCCACCCGTGCCAGTCGCTCCGGCAAAGGCCGGTGGCTTCCACCCGGATAATCGCACCATCCGGTTTTGGTTTCGGGTCGGGTACGTTTTGAACCTCCAAAGGCCCCCGAAAAGATTCATATATCAGTGCTTTCATCACGGATCATTTACTTCCTGCCCTGCCCAGAACAGGGCCTGTGATATACCATAGGCGAGCGGGACTTCCGATTTTTACAGGGATTATTTACTTCCCGATTATCGTTTCCGGTGTATGATAAATCCATTCTCGATTTTTTCAAAGCCGACTTTGGGATAATAGCCCATGGCCCCAGGTGCCGCCAGCAGGATCAGGCTGGTCTGTGGTCCAATCTCCTGTTGCGTGGCTTCAATCAACCTCATGCCAATCCCCTGTTTTTGGTATACCTTACGAACGGCCAGATCCGAAAGGTAGCATGCATAACAAAAATCGGTCATGGATCGCGCAACGCCGGCAAGCACCTGCCCGTTCCAGGCAGTCACTACCAGGTTTGAATTCGCATACATCTTCCTGATTCGCTCCGGGTCTCCAATGGGGCGCCGGATACCGGAGCTTTCATACAGCTCCATGATGTCTTCTGTTTCGGGGGTAACCCCAACCCTGTATTCAAAAGATGCCATCCCGACTGGTTTATCTTCCCGGCTTCAGGGGTTCAGTACCTGCTTTCCGCAACAGGGCATTAACCCCTTCAAGGTCGCGTTTCAGAATGTTATCCAGGTCCTTGAGGTGTTGATCCAGTTCTGCCGAGAGTTCCCCGAATACCTTATAGGCACCGTCCGTGGGCTTTGCATCCCCGGTTTCCAGACTACGCCTCAGGGAGGCCAGTCGGTTATTCAGTTTGATCGGGAAATTCAGGGGGTCCTGGTTGGAGCGGTTCCTTACCTGGTAGAGCTCTTCTTCAACAGCGGCGATCCGCTGTAAGAAGGGAATCATGGTATTTTCATAAGCCGGCGCCGGGATCTTCTCCCGGTTTGAAACCAGATGCTCCCTCATTTGCCGGATACGGATTACGGCTTCATTGGCCGTACTGGTCTTCTGCACGATCTTTTGGGCCAGCTCAAATTGTTCCTTCAGGTCGGCTTCCGTAATGCCTTTAAGGTTGGGGTCCATCCGGATGGAGAAGTCGTAGGTCTGTTGCTGATCCCCGGCCTTCATCCGCACCTTGTAGGCCCCGGGAGGGGCTTTGGGCCCGCGTTTTGGGCGGGCACTCCAGATAATCATCCCCTCAAAGTCCGCAGCCCCGGGGTAGCGCAGGTCCCATGACCAGGAATTAAGACCCTTTGCCGTGGTGGGTTTGGTGGAACCGCCCCGGCGCCACCAGGGGATATTCGGATCGTCCTCGTATTCCGGCTTGCTCCCGGTGAAGGTACCGATGACCTGACCGTCCGCATCCAGCATTTCAAAGGTGATGGTATCCAGGGCTTCCTTCAGGTAGTACTGGATTTTGGCATCATAGACGCCCCGGATGGCATCTGCCGGCTGGAAAAGGACCGCCTGCTGGTTTTTAAAGGCATCCGCATACTGCCGAAGCGGCTGGATATCGTCCAGGATCCAGAACCCGCGCCCGTGGGAGCCTACCACCACATCGGCATCCTTGACTACCAGGTCCCTGATGGGGGTGTCCGGCAGGTTCAGCTGCAGGGGTTGCCAGAGTTCTCCGTCATTCAATGAAAAATAGACTCCGTGCTCTGTACCCAGAAAGAGCAGTCCCTGACGGACCGGATCCTCCCGGACGGCCCTTGCAAAGTGGCCTTCAGCAATGCCGCTGGTGATTTTTGTCCAGGTCCTTCCGTAGTCATGCGTTCTGAAAACGTAGGGCTGCCGGTCGTCGACCTGATAGCGGTTGGCAGCAAGGTAAAGGGTCCCCGGCCGGTGGCGGGATTCGTCTATGATGCTTACCCGAGAGAATTTTGGAAGGCCTTCCGGGGTGATGTCCTGCCAGGTTGCACCCCCATCTCGGGTGATGTGGACCATCCCGTCATCCGACCCGGCCCAGATGGTCTTGATATCGTGCCAGGAAGGGGCCAGGGCAAACACGGTAGCGTAAATTTCCGGACCGTTCATATCCATAGTGATGACCCCTCCGGTTTTTCCAAGGGTACTGGGGTCGGCATAGGTCAAATCCGGACTGATGCGTTCCCAGGACTGGCCGTCGTCCGTTGTCTTCCAAACGTGTTGGGAGCAGGTATACATCACATTCGGGTCCTGGGGGGCGAACATGATGGGGAACGTCCATTGCCAGCGTTCCGGCAGGGACTCTGCCGGCTCTCCAGAGAAGAACCGCGGGTATACCTGTATGTCCCTTACCTGGCCATTGCTCCGGTCGTACCGCGTAAGCAGGGCCCCCTGGCTGCCAGCATAGAAGATATCCGGGTTTTCGGGGTGCTGGGTGATCCAGCCGCTTTCGCCTCCGCCCACGGCGTACCACCAGCCATGGTTAGGCCCCCGGGCCTGCATGTGTCCCCAGCCTTCGCTGGGCATGGCCAGGGTACTGTTGTCCTGCTGGGCGCCTGCCACGTGGTAGGGTACATCGCTGGTCGCCATGACGTGGTAGAACTGCGAAGTGGGGTAGTCCTGCTCAGTCCAGGTTTTGCCCCCATTGATACTTACGTTCCCGCCCCCGTCATTGGAGTTGATCATTCGCTGAGGGTCGTTTGGGTCGATCCAGAGGTCGTGGTTGTCCCCATGCGGTACCTGGATGGTGGTATCGAATGTATCACCCCCGTCTATGGACTTGTAAAATCCTGTGTTCAGGCAATAGACCGTATTCTCGTCCTTTGGATCGGCATAGATTCGGGAATAATAAAAGGCGCGCTGGCGTAGCTTCCGTTCTGAATTTGTTTTTGTCCAGGTCTTCCCCCCGTCGTCCGATCGGAACACACCTCCCTCGTTGGCCTCCACAATCGCCCATACCCGGTTGGAATTGGCAGGTGAAACGGTCACCCCTATTTTTCCAATCGGGCCTTCCGGCATCCCGGGATTGCCTGTGAGGTCTGTCCAGGTGTTTCCCCCGTCTGTGGATTTCCAGAGCTTGCTGTCGCCTCCGCCACCCCACATCTTCCAGGCTTTGCGGTAGACTTCCCAGGTACTGGCGTATAATACCTCCGGGTTGTTCCGGTCTATGATCAGGTCAACCGCCCCGGCTTTCGGGCTCACATACAGGATCTTTTCCCAGGTGGCCCCCCCGTCCCTGCTGCGGAATACCCCCCGCTCTTCATTCTCCCCGTACGGGTGCCCCAGGGCAGCCACGTAGACCAGGTCCGGGTTGGTAGGGTGGATGCGGATGCGCGCCACTGCCTGGGTTTCCTCCAGGCCCAGGTGTTCCCATGTTTTTCCGGCATCAGTGCTTTTGTAAACCCCGTCCCCCTGGGTAATGCTGCCGCGCAATTGAACTTCCCCCATCCCGATGTAGACCACATCCGGGTTGGATTCTGCCACAGCCACTGCCCCTACAGAGGAACTGGTTACCTGCCCGTCAGTGACAGGCTTCCACTGATTGCCCCCGTCCGTGGTCTTCCAGAGGCCACCCCCCGTGGCCCCGAAATAGTATTCATTGGGCCGGTCAGGGCTCCCGGTACACCCCAGGGAACGTCCGCCCCGGTTGGGCCCGATGTTGCGCCACTCCAGGCCGTGATAAAAGCTGGTGTCCATCGGGATGCTCCTGTCCTGTGAATTTCCATTTGCGGCCATTAAGAGAAGGGCGAGCAGTCCTGAGATTTTGATCTGGTATTTCATGTTGATGGTCTTTAAGATAAGCCTCCTGCCCCTGCATCAAGGGCTCTGGTACCAGAGGCTAATGGTTGGTAAAAGAGGTTTCTTAAATGTACGGATTCCCATCTGAATACGGGAACCGTAAGATGCCAAAATGGTCTGCAGATTCAGAGTTCACTGATTAATAAATGAAGTCTGATGCGGTTGCATCCTCTGGAGCACCGGTAGGACCAAAATCTAAATAAAACTACCTGGGCTTTTCTTTGCGTATCCGGGCCTTCCCCTTTTGGGTCAGAGCCATGCTTTCACGGCGGGTAAACTTTTTGATCCTGTTCACATGCCGGAACCGAAGCGCACTCCAGTCGGTATCGATGGCGACCTGCCGGACGGGTTCCAGGTCGAATTCGGCCATCACGCTCCATCCCGAATCCCGGTTGAACTCACAAGTGTATTTTTTAGAGGATTGTTTTGGGTAGCAAAACCAGAATATGGCATCTTCCCCAAGCCTTGGCCCGACAGAACGGGTCAGTTCTTCCACTTCTCTTAGTGTTTTCCCGAAAACCAGGGCAAATTCTATGGGATCTCCAGTGACTTCGGGCCTCCGCAGGATTGTGGCATGCGCTTTCATCGATTCAAGTTCGGGTTCGAAGGAGTTCGGATAATTCAGGACCAGGATGGCTGTCTGCCCTTTGTAGTTCAACTTTTTAAAGAGTTTGTTTTCCATGGTACTAGTCCTGAGAGGTCTCGTGTGAAATCCTATACCGATAGCCTTCAGGTCCGGTCAGGGATAGGGTGGCCTTATCGTATCCGCTCCAGGAATCTGAAGCATAGGCCGCGAGTCCCTGCAGGTCCTGAACCCGCCATTCTAATTCCACAGCTTTTTGATCTGCATAATCTTCCATCCCCCTGCGTTCGTCCACCAGGCCTATGAATCCGGTAGGGGAAGTCCGGTAGATCTTGGTCCAGCCCTGGTCCGCCACCAGCGGGTACCCTAGGGTTTCCTCATAGAACTGTTGCATACGGGACAGGTCCTTATGGTAGGTCCAGGTAATGGAGCCGAAAAAATACAGGCTGTCAATACCAGTTTTAGTCCTGGGCGCTTCGGCCAGTATGGCCATTAGCCGCTCGTTTTCCGGATGCTGTTTGAAGGCTTCGAATTCCAGAAGGTACCCGCCGGGGTCCAGAGCTACAAATCCATCATGGGGCCCCCCTTCC
>SBFL01000257.1 GCA_006227965.1 Bacteroidota bacterium
TTAGGCCGAATTTAACCCCCTTTTCATCCTATTACTCCCCTGGCCTGTATCCAGGATTTCATCTTTTTTTTATACAAATTTATTATGCATGCATAATAAATTTTTCTATATTTGAATTCCTGTTTTCTCTTATGAAGGACATCACCATAGATTACGCCCTGAGGGCCACCTGGCAGGCTGTAGCCCGCATGTACAATGAAGAAGCCAAGCGCTTTGACAGTACCATGGCTGTTGGGTTTACCCTCCTTAGCATTGATCCCAAAACGGGAACCCCCTCCACCGCGCTGGGCCCAAAAATGGGAATGGAGGCGACCAGCCTGTCACGCATCCTGAAAAACATGGAGGAAAAAGGGCTGATCGAGAGGCGTCCCAACCCGGAAGACGGACGGGGTGTCCTGATCCACCTGACGGATTTCGGCCTTGAAAAACGCACCGATTCCAAAGATGTCGTGCTCCGCTTTAACGAAGCCGTTCGTGCGGAGGTTACCCAGTCAGAACTCGAGGGTTTCTTTGCGGTAGTCCGGAAAATAAACCACCTGATCTCTGAGAAGAAAATTTACAAAAAGGAAAATGAGTCTAATACCTAACTACCCGTACAAATGAACAGACCTGTAAACAAGGTAGCCGTAATAGGCTCCGGGATCATGGGAAGCGGAATCGCCTGCCACTTTGCCAATATAGGAGTGGAGGTACTCTTGCTGGATATCGTCCCAAGGGAGCTGACCGAATCCGAAAAAGCGAAAGGGCTCACCCTGGATGATGCGGTTGTGCGAAACCGCCTGGTTACCGATGCCCTCACGAGGGCCCTTAAATCCAGGCCCTCTCCTATTTACCACCCACAATTTGCCTCCCGCATTCAAACGGGCAATCTCGAAGATGATATTTCCAGGATTGGCGAAGCTGACTGGATCATCGAAGTAGTGGTTGAACGGCTGGACATCAAGAAACAGGTCTTTGAAAAACTGGAAGCACACCGCAAGCCCGGCACCCTGATCACCTCAAATACTTCAGGGATCCCTATCGCCTTTATGTGCGAAGGCCGTAGCGCAGATTTCCAGGCCCATTTCTGTGGTACACACTTTTTTAACCCCCCCCGGTACCTGAAACTCTTCGAGGTCATTCCAGGGCCTCAAACTAAAAAGGAAGTGCTGGACTTCCTGCTCTCCTATGGAGAAAAATTCCTTGGAAAGACACCTGTCCTGGCCCAGGATACCCCTGCCTTTATCGGCAACCGAATCGGGATCTTCAGCATCATGAGCCTCTTTCATACTGTAAGGGAAATGGGCATGACCGTAGAGGAGGTGGACAAACTTACCGGCCCCGTCATCGGCAGGCCGAAATCAGCTACCTTCCGGACGGTAGATGTGGTCGGGCTCGATACGCTGGTACACGTGGCCAACGGGATTGCTGAAAATTGCCCGAAAGATGAAAGACACGACCTCTTTCAGCTACCGGAGTTCATTACTCATATGACCGAACAGTCCTGGTTGGGAAGCAAAACCGGGCAGGGCTTCTACAAAAAGATAAAAAAAGAGGACGGCTCCAGCGAGATCCTCACCCTGGACCTGAATACTTTGGAATACCGCCCAGGGAGAAAGGCCCAGTTTGCCACCCTGGAACAAACCAAACCCATCGATACGGTCATTGACCGCTTCCCGGTACTGGCAAGCGGGAAAGACAAGGCCGGGGAATTCTACCGGAGCAGCTTTGGGGCGCTCTTTGCCTATGTAACCCACCGCATTCCCGAAATCACGGATGCCATTTACAAGATCGACGACGCCATGAAGGCAGGGTTTGGTTGGGAACACGGACCCTTCCAGATCTGGGATGCCATCGGCCTTGATAGGGGACTGCTCCTGGTGGAAGCCTGTGGGCAGGCCCCGGCACCCTGGATACGGGAAATGCGGGAAGCCGGTGTGAAATCATTCTATACCGTGAGAGAGGGGGCAACTTACTATTACGATATCCAGGCCAATGACTTCAGGAAAGTTCCCGGGCAGGATGCCTTTATCATCCTGGACAACATCCGCAAGACCAAGGAAGTCTTCAGGAACAGCGGCGTAGTGGTCGAAGATCTGGACGACGGAATCCTCAACGTGGAGTTCCGCTCCAAAATGAACACCATTGGCGGGGATGTCCTTGCCGGTCTGAACAAAGCTGTTGACCTGGCGGAAAAAGACTTCCAGGGACTGGTGGTGGGTAACCAGGGTGCCAATTTCTCTGTAGGGGCCAACATAGGGATGATCTTTATGATGGCCGTTGAACAGGAATACGACGAACTGGGCATGGCTATCAAATACTTCCAGGATACCATGATGCGCATGCGGTACTCTTCCATCCCCGTGATATCAGCCCCCCATGGAATGACCCTGGGAGGCGGCTGTGAACTGAGCATGCACTCAGACAAGGTGGTGGCAGCCGCCGAGACCTATATCGGCCTTGTGGAATTCGGCGTGGGAGTCATTCCCGGAGGCGGTGGTTCCAAGGAAATGACCCTGAGGGCTTCGGATACTTTTAGGAAGGACGACGTGGAACTCAATGCGCTTCGGGAATACTTCCTGGCCATTGCAACTGCCAAAGTTTCTACATCGGCCTATGAGGCCTTTGATTTTGGAGTCCTTCAAGAGGGCAAGGACGTGGTCGTGGTCAACAAAGACCGGCAGATCGCCACGGCCAAATCCTATGCGAAACTGCTGGCAGAATCCGGCTACACAAAACCGATTCAGCGTACGGATATCAAGGTTCTAGGAAAACAGGCACTGGGGATGTTCCTGGTGGGAACAGATTCCATGGAAGCCGGAAGGTACATATCCGAGCACGATAAAAAAATTGCCAACAAACTCGCCTACGTCATGGCCGGGGGAGACCTTTCCGAAGCCAGTTACGTGAGCGAGCAATACCTCCTTGAAATCGAAAGGGAGGCATTCCTGTCCCTGTGTACAGAAAGGAAGACCCTGGAACGAATCCAGCATATGTTGAAAACCGGCAAACCACTTAGAAATTAACCCAACCCAAAGAGACTACGCAATGAAAGACGCATATATCGTAAAAGCATTCAGAACCGCCGTGGGAAAAGCACCGCGGGGCACGTTCCGCTTCAAGAGACCAGACGAACTGGCTGCAGAGACCATTGCCCATATGATGAAGGAGCTGCCCGGCCTTGACAAAAAACGTATCGACGACGTTATTGTGGGTAACGCCATGCCGGAAGCGGAACAGGGGCTGAACATGGCCCGACTGATCTCCCTGATGGGGCTTGATATCGAAGATGTGCCGGGGGTTACCGTAAACCGGTATTGTGCTTCTGGCCTGGAAACCATCGCCATTGCCACCGCCAAAATCAGGACGGGCATGGCCGAATGCATTATTGCCGGAGGGTCAGAGAGCATGGGCTATATTCCCATGGGCGGTTACAAACCCGTGCCGGATTACCACCTGGCCAAAGCCGGACACGAAGATTACTACTGGGGCATGGGACTTACTGCTGAGGCCGTGGCCGAACAGTTTAAGGTTTCCAGGGAAGACCAGGACGAATTCGCCTACCACTCCCACCGGAAAGCCCTGAAAGCCCAGGAGGAAGGGAAGTTTGACTCCCAGATCGTGCCCATAACGGTGGAGCGCACCTATGTGGATGCTTCCCAAAAGAAAAAATCAACCACCTATACGGTTGCCAGGGACGAGGGCCCGAGGGCGGATACCTCCGCCGAGGCACTTGCACGGCTCAGGCCTGTTTTTGCCGCAAAGGGAAGCGTTACGGCAGGGAATTCCTCCCAAATGAGTGACGGGGCGGCCTTTGTGATGGTCATGAGCGAAGCCATGGTCAGGGAATTGAAGCTGGAGCCTATAGCCAGACTGGTGAATTACGCCGCCGTGGGGGTAGAACCCCGCATTATGGGTATCGGCCCGGTAAAGGCGGTCCCCAAGGCACTTAAGCTCGCTGGTCTGAAGCAAAATGACCTGGAACTGATTGAACTGAATGAGGCCTTTGCCTCCCAGTCCCTGGCGGTAATCCGCGAACTGGACCTGAATGCAGACATCGTCAATGTAAACGGCGGGGCTATCGCCCTGGGCCATCCGCTCGGCTGTACGGGGGCGAAGTTATCCGTACAGCTGTTCGATGAAATGAGACACCGCAACCTGACCGGGAAATATGGCATGGTCACCATGTGCGTGGGAACGGGTCAGGGCGCTGCCGGTATTTATGAATTCCTCTCCTGACCATATCGGCAGAGAGGAATATCCAATTGAGAGAGAAAACAAAAGCAAAAAAAAATGAGTAGTGAAATAAAAGAAAAGGACATCACCCGGGGAGGTCAGTTTCTGGTCAGGGAAACCTCCTGCGAGGAGGTCTTCACCCTGGAAGACCTCAGTGAAGAACAAAAGATGATGCGCGAAAGCGCCATCGAATTCGTAGACCGGGAACTCTGGGCCCACTGGGAACGTTTTGAGAAAAAGGATTACGCATTTACAGAAGCCTGCATGAAAAAGGCCGGGGAACTGGGCTTTTTAAGCGTGGCTGTACCTGAAGCCTACGGGGGCCTAGGAATGGGCTTTGTCTCCACAATGCTGGTCTGCGATTATATCTCGGGGGCCACGGGATCCTTCAGTACCGCTTTCGGCGCACACACGGGGATCGGGACCCTGCCCATAACCCTTTACGGAACGGAGGAACAAAAACAGAAATACGTACCCAGGCTGGCCAGCGGGGAATGGTTTGGGGCATACTGTCTTACCGAGCCCGGAGCAGGATCCGATGCCAATTCCGGGAAAACAAAAGCGGTCCTTTCCGAGGATGGAAAGTATTACAGGATCACCGGGCAGAAGATGTGGATCTCCAATGCGGGGTTTTGCAACCTATTTATCGTCTTTGCCCGCATAGAAGACGATAAATACATCACCGGATTTATAGTCGAGAACGACCCGGAGAACGGGATAACCCTCGGGGATGAGGAGAATAAACTTGGAATCCACTCCTCCTCTACCCGGCAGGTTTTCTTCAGCGAGACCAAAGTACCTGTCGAGAACATGCTTTCCGAGCGGGGGAATGGCTTCAAGATTGCCATGAACGCATTGAATGTGG
>SBFL01000264.1 GCA_006227965.1 Bacteroidota bacterium
CCGTGCCGATATTGGCGGTTTCGGGGCAAGTTCGGATTTTACCTATACCCTTCAACCCGGTGTAGGATATCATTTTTCAGACTGGTTCACCCTCATGTTGCAGTACAAGTACCTGCATACCGACTACAGCAACGATGAGGCAGGCCTGGATTTCTTTGCCTTCGATGCAGGCATGAACGGACCTTTACTGGGACTCGTATTTAAATTCTGACCCGCAGAGGCCTTTAGGGGCCTGGTCTAAAACCCTGAATGTCGACAATTGATTCCCGGAAAGTTTTTGGGCTTATTGCCGCACCTTTCCGGTGAATACACTGACAGCAGGATTGAAGGGGTTTCCTGAAGCCCTTCTGTAGGACACTACCTGCCCGCAGTGCCAGAGAGCATCTGAAATAGGGCCATTGATCTGATTCCAGAACGGGAATTCGCTCCTGTTTCCCTGCCGGACAAACACTACGGAATATAGGTCCAGATCTTCAGCTTCCCTGAAAATATCAGATGCTTGCTCCAGCATATTGAGGGTTCTGGATCGCATTTCCGTAAAGGAGAGTTCTTCCTCTTCGGCCGGTTCATTCGGCTTATTAAGTGCAGAATTTAATATAACCCTGGCAAGTCCGTAAATATGGTCAATGGTTTCTCTGGTAGACCTGGCTTCCCCTGCAATCCTGAAAGCGAGGTCCTCATTTCGAAGCCCCTCTGTAGCCCAGAAATATCGGAATCCCAAACCGTCCACCAAACGGGAGACGACCGAACCGGGGGTATAGGTCTCCGCTGGGGCCGGGAGTTCCCTGTATGGCAGTTCCTCTCCTGGGTCCTGTGCATTAATTCCGTTGGTCAACATGGTATAAAAGAAAAGATAAATGAATGTTCTGGGAATTGCCATACAAGCCTTTTAAATTAACGCCCCGATCTCCCCCTGATTGGGGCCTGGCAGACTTGACCTCGGGGGGCAAATAAAAACCCCATCCCGAAGGAAGGGGCTACGCAAGAGATGGAATACCGGACTAAAAAGGTTCAAACTTGAACTTCTGCCCGCCCACGGAGGCCTCATACATAAGCCCTCCTTTTTGCATTGTAAAAACCATGACCCCATCCTTATAATTGGCATCCGCAGATGCCCCTGCCGTAGCAGCAACTGCAGAAGCCTGTGCGGCCAGCTCTACGTTGTTTCCCTTGAAGTTATCCATGGCTTCCTTGTTCTGAAAGAAAACCACCTCCCGGTACGCCTGGCCACCCCACTGGAAACCAATACTTAACTGAGTAAGTTTGGCCATGCCAATCTCCTGACCCTGTTCATAAGCGACCCCATTACCGGCGGCCCCGCCTATGCCAACGGCTCCCTTCCCGACATTTGGGAATATGACATAGCCATATGACTCATTGAAATGCTTTTCCATTTTCCAGTCGGCTTTTAAAAATTCCTCTTTGGCCACTTTGGCATCTTCACGGACCTCCTCAATCTTCTTCTTTGATTGGGCATGTCCCGCAAAGGAAAAGCATAAGACTGAAATAAGAACAAAAAGCCAGTTTTTGTTAAAATTAATTTCTTTCATTTCCAGAGAATTAGTTACTGATTAAACAAGGAGATAAGTTATGCAATATTTTGTCAAAAAACAGCATTTACCGATACTTTTTGGCTTAAAACCGAAGGCTTTGCCATCAAGTGCCTCCCGATGGAATAGATTGGTTATTTTTAGGAAAATCTGATGGCATGAGACTTCTCCTTTCGATTTTTATTATCCTATTTTACTCATGTAAGGAATCTCCCGGGAATTCAGTGCGCGTTCCTGGGATTGGACAATCCGTGGAAGTGTTTCGGGACCCCTACGGAATCAATCACATTTACGCCGGGAATGAATCCGACCTGTTTTTTGCCCAGGGCTATCTGGCTGCCAAAGACCGGCTGTTTCAGTTTGAGATCTGGAGAAGGCAGGCCACAGGGACTGTTGCTGAGATTCTGGGAAAGCGGGAACTGAAGCGGGATATCGGGACGCGGTTGTTCAAATTCCGGGGGGATCCGGAAGCCGAGTTTAATTATTACCACGAACGTGGATCAGCGATTATCAGGTCCTTTACGGATGGGGTAAATGCCTATATCGAGAAGGCTCGTCAACATCCGGATCGCCTTCCTCCGGAATTCAGGGCGCTGGGCATAATGCCTGAAAAATGGACCCCGGAGGTGGTTATCTCAAGGCACCAGGGATTGCTGGGTAATATCGAGCAGGAACTTGCCACGGGGAGGGCCGTTGCCAGCATAGGGGAGGAAAAGGTCAAGTCCCTGATGTGGTTTCACCCCAGGCAGCCGGACCTGACCCTAGGGGCAGGAATTGATTCCGCATCCCTGTCTGAGAACATCCTCGAATTGTACAAGGCCTACAAAAAACCAGTCTCCTTTCATGAAGTGGATATCGTGGAAGCCTACAGAGAAACTGCCATTGAGGCAGCCCTTTTGAATAGCACCCCTCAAAAAATGGATAGCCTTGCATTAGGGAGCAACAACTGGGTGGCGGGACCTAAACTCATGAGCAACAGAAAGGCCCTGATGGCCAATGATCCACATCGCGCGGTTGCGGTTCCTTCCCTTCGCTATATGGTTCACCTCTCCGCTCCCGGCTGGGACGTCATCGGCGGTGGAGAACCATTGATCCCAGGGGTTTCTATAGGTCATAATGGAATCGGGGCCTGGGGCCTTACAGTTTTCCGTACGGACGTAGAAGACCTTCTCGTGTATGAAACAAATCCTGGGAACCCGAATCAATACAACTATCAGGGAGAATGGATGGATATGGAGGTCATTCGGGAAACCATACGTGTTAAGGGAGAGCTTCCGCATGTGGCGGAACTAAAGTATACCCACCATGGTCCTGTGGTATATGAGGATCCAAAGCGCTCTAAAGCATATGCGCTCCGGTGCGCCTGGCTTGAACCCGGGGGAGCGCCCTATCTGGCTTCGTTGCGGATGGATCAGGCGAAGACCTGGGAGGAATTCCGGGAGGCCTGCAACTACAGCCATATTCCGGGTGAAAATATGGTATGGGCAGATTCTGTTGGGAACATTGGATGGCAGGCAGTGGGGATTGCCCCGGTCCGGAAGAATTTTTCGGGTTTGGTACCGGTTCCGGGAGATGGCCGATATGAGTGGGATGGATACCTCCCCATCGTAGAGAAACCCCATTCCCTGAATCCCGCATCAGGATTCATAGCTACTGCGAACCAAAATGTAACGCCACAAGAATATACCCGGTGGGATGCCATCGGGTATTCGTGGTCCGATGCGTTTCGGGGCCAGCGCATCGAAGAGGTCCTGGGAAGGGGACGAAAACTCGGTCTGGAAGACATGAAAGCGCTTCAGGCGGATTACCTCTCCATCCCCGCCCGGACCCTGATTCCCTACCTGAAGGAGGTGGAAATGGATGGGCCAGCGGCGGCGGGGAAGGGCTATTTCAAAGACTGGGATTACACCCTTTCCCCGAATTCCATAGCGGCAGCCATTTATGTGGCCTGGGAAAATGAGATCAAAAACCAGGCTCGCCTGAATTTTGTTCCCCAGGAGGCACGGGAGTATATCCGAAGCCTGCAGCTGGAACGCATCCTGCAGTGGGTAAGGGATCCGGAGGTGATGTTTGGAAGCCCGGCCAGCCGCGATGCCTTTCTCAAAGAAACTTTCGAAGCAGGGATTCGGGGCCTGACCCAACGCCTCGGACCAGATATGGGCCAATGGGAATACGGGCAAAAGGATTTTAAACATATAGAGATTACCCATCCGCTGAGTGGTCTTGTTGCCGACAGCCTGAGCCGCGGCTGGGATCTTGGCCCGCTGCCTCGGGGAGGAAATGGCTATACTCCGGGGTCTACCGGAAACAGCTACAACCAGGCCAGCGGGGCCACCTTCCGGGTCATCGTTCCGGTGGGCGACTGGGACCGGGCCCTGGGCATCAACAGCCCCGGGCAGTCCGGGGATCCGGAAAGCCCTTATTACGCCAATCTTTTTGAGTTATGGGCTGAGGACCGGTATTTTCCGCTGTATTATTCCAGGGATTCGATTGTGAAATACGCCGATTCCAAACATGTCATGTTACCCAGATAATTTAAAGTTGCCAACTTCAGGGCTTGCCCCTAAAAAGGTTTTCTATACGCCAAACAGCTGGTCCCTCCCAGGGGAAATCTTCGGGATCTCCCGGTCATTTCCATAATGCATGCCACCGCGAAGAAGTATTTACAACCCTGCAGCCTGGAAGCCCCCCCGGATTAAAACCTGGTCAGAGGGCCCCAGGGTACCGGGGTCCATCAGGGCGGTGAACCCACCTGAAGTGATCCCCGCTTCCACGGGTTCCTTCCGAAGGGTATAACCCCGCTCATCAGAGGCTTCAAGAACGAAAATATACGAGCCGCTTTCCCCTGAAATTACAGCCTCTTCGGGAAGTGCCCAGTAAGATGGCAGATTCTCTGAATCGGCATCCAGGGCACCGGTAAGTATATCTGCCTGAACGAACATGCCCACCATGAGTTCTTCAAGGTCTTCTTCCCGTACGTGCGCGTGGACCTTTACGGTCCTTTTCTCATCCACCGTATTGCCGATCAGGTAAACAGTTCCCTCCCGAACCCTGTCTGAAATTTCAGGAATACCGAATCGGATAGCCTGGTCTTTGCGGATCCGGTTGATATCCTGTTCAAAAACCATCAATTCCAGGTGGATGTGTTCGTTATTTACGATTTCCATGATTTCGGTTGCAGGGGATACATAGGCCCCCGTACTGACATTGACACGGGTTACCTTGCCGGATATGGGGGTGCGCAGGGAGATGACTGAACGCATTTCTCCTGCGTCCAGGGTATCCGGACGGATCCCGAGCATTTCAAGCTGGGCTTCCAGGCTTTTTTTCTGTGCCATTGCGGTGAGGTATTCGCTGCGGGCCCTGAGGTACAGCTTTTCTGAACTGATTTTTTCCCCAAAGAGAATTTCCTGTCTTTCGAATTCGGATTTAAGGTAGGGCAGTTGTTCCCGAATTTCGAGGTACTCCTGTTGCAGTTTAAGGAATTCCGGGTTCTCCAGGGTTATCACGACCTGTCCCTTCTCCGTACGGGGTCCCCTTCGAGCAGGGATATCTTCTTTACAAAACCCCCGTAAACGGCACTGATGATCACCCGGTTTTCGGGGGGTACATCGATACTTCCACTGACCCGTATCACTTCCGGAAACACCATCTTTTTTGCATTCCCAAGGGCCATTCCATTGGATTCAAACTGGTTTTTGCTGATCAGGACCCGCCCTTCCTCTATCGCTTCAGGGATATCTTCTGCAGGTTTTTCAGCCCCCCCTTTGCAGGCGAAGAACAGGAAAGCCAAAAGCGCAGTGGTGAGATATACAGGTTTCATAGAAGGGTATTTTAAAGGGTTAAATAGTTGATCTGCAAGATGATTTCGTTGTATCGCTGGAGTTGTTCGAGGTAATCCAGGCTTATTTCATAACCGTTCTCCAGGCTCTGGATATACTGGAAAAAATCGATCTCCCCGTTCTTAAAACTGCTCGCTGCCGTCCGGAGGATCTCCTCGGAAAGCGTCAGGCCTTCCTCCTCGAAGTACAGTAGTGCCTTCTCCTGTTGTTCCCGTGCGGCCCGGAGCTGCCTGATTTTGGCAGAAAGCCGCCTTTGATAATCCTGCTGCTGGTCGGTAAAGGCATCTGCCGTCAGGCGGGCAGCCCGGATCCGGGCTGTCTGCCCGTTGAACAGGACAGGGATCTTCAGGCCAACCATATATCCGGTAAGGGCCTGGTCTGCACGGCCATTGTTACTTTGAAAATACTGCAGGGTGAGGCCCGGGAACAAATTCTGCTGCTCCAGCCGGTATTGTTTCTCCAAAGCCAGAAGGCGGTTTTCGTACTGGTCCAGTTCCGGAAGTATTTCCATATCGGGCAATTCCGTCATCATGCGCGCAGGAGCAGGAGCAGCCAGCATTCGTGTGCTGTCCTCCTGTACGAAGGACAGAATGACCCCTCTGAGCATTCGGGTTTGGGTCCGGAACTTCTCGAGCTGAATATTTAATTGGCGGGATTTCGAGGTTGCGGTTGCCTTCTCGAGGTAGTTCGTGGCCCCCAGTTCAAAGCGGCGTTCTGCAGCCCTGGCAAACCGGCTGTAGAGGCTGTCCAACCGCTGGTAGATCCGTATTTTTTCGGAAGCGATAAGGTACTGGTTGTACAGGGTGCTCAATTCCCGGAACAGGTCCTTCCTTCGGATATCGTAGTTGTTTTTTTCACCCTGGGCCAGATAGTTCTGAACCTGCCTGCGCGTGGTGTAGACGGTTGGAAATTCAAGCTCCTGGCGCACGCCCAGGACATTGAGTGACTGGTCGTTGTAACGGTTTGCCTCATCCCGGTTGTAAAAGAATTCAGATTTGCCAAAGTCCCAGGCTGTTCCCCTTCTTGCCTCGGCCGCCTCCCAGGATTTATAGGCAGCCTGCAGCCCCGTGTTCCTGGTTTCCGCCAGTTCCAGAAGCTCATTCAGGTCCAGGGGCTTTTCCTGTCCTTGCATTGGGAAACCGGGGGCTAACAGGAGTGCGATCAACCCGGCCTTTCCTGCAGCAGACTTCAGGGAAGGCCTTCCCTTCCCCTCCTTGCTGAAGAGGGCGTATAGGACGGGCAAAACCACAAGGGTCAGCAGCGTGGCAGTGACCAGTCCTCCGATTACAACCGTGGCCAGGGGCCTTTGTACCTCGGCTCCCGCACCCCATGAGACCGCCATGGGCAAAAATCCCAGGGCTGCCGCTGAGGCTGTCAGGATAACGGCCCGAAGACGGTCCTGTGCCCCCTGCATTACCATGGATTCCATGTCTTTAAAAGATTCTCTTTTCAGGTCTTTGATGTGCTCGATCATGACAATTCCGTTAAGTACTGCAATACCAAAAAGGGCGATGAAGCCGACCCCTGCAGAAATACTGAAGGGCATGTCCCGTAGCCATAGCAGCAAAACGCCTCCCACTGCCGAAAGGGGAATGGCTGAAAAAATGATCAGGGTATCCCTCAGGGAACTGAAGGCGAAATACAGCATTATGAATATGAGCAACAGGGCCACAGGTACCGCCACCATGAGCCGGGCCTTGGCCGTCTGCAGGTTCTCAAACTGTCCTCCGTATGTAATGTAGTATCCCACGGGCAATTGCACATGCTCTTCAATGAGGACGTGGAGGTCGTCCACAACCGACTGCAGGTCCCGGTCCCTCACGTTGATTCCCACTACAATCCGGCGGCGTGTATCATCCCTGGAGATTTTGGCCGCACCTTTGCGGAAGCTGATGTCGGCCACCTCATCCAGGGGGACTTTGCCGCCCCCGGGGGTGTCCAGATAGAGCTCCTGCAGGTTGTCCACATCTTTCCGGTGCGCTTCATCCAGTCGGACCACAAGGTCGAACCGCTTTTCCCCTTCGAAGACATTCCCAACGGCCTTTCCCGCAAAGGCCATGGAAATCACCTCATTTACGTCAGCAATGTGCAGGCCGTATCGCGAGATTTTGCCCCGGTCATAGGTCACCTGCATTTGCGGCAGCCCCTCCACTTTTTCCACGGTAATATCTGCTGCCCCGGGGACCTGCTCAGCCAGGGCCCTGATTTCCTCCCCTTTCTTTGCCAGGATGCTGAGGTCTTCCCCGAAGACCTTTACGGCTATATCGGCCCGCACCCCGGTGATCAGCTCATTGAACCTCATTTCGATGGGTTGTGTAAATTCCACTTCCATTCCGGGGATCACGGACAGAGCTTCCTTAAACCGGTTTGCCAGCCCATCCTTGGTTTTGGCAGACACCCATTCCTTTTTGGGCCTCAGGGTGATGATCACATCGCTTTCCTCCATGCTCATCGGGTCGGTAGGGACTTCGGCAGCACCGATACGGGTTACTACCTGGTCTACTTCAGGGAACTGTTCGATCAGAATTTTCTCGATCTGGGTGGTGGTTTCTATGGTCTTGCCCAGGCTCGTTCCTGTTTTTAGCACCGGCTGGATCACAAAGTCCCCCTCGTCCAGGGTGGGGATGAATTCGCCCCCCATCCTGGAAAACAGGAAAACAGTAAAAAGCAGGATTCCACCGGCGATCCCGAGGACCAGGTTTTTATGCCTCATGGCCCAGGCAATGGTAGGGCGGTACAGGGCATTGAGTCGATTTATAAGACGGACCGAAGGATTCTTTTCGGGGTTTTTGACCGGTTTCAGGAACCAGGAGGACATGACCGGGACGTAAGTAAAACAGAGGATCATGGCACCGATAAGGGCGAAGCTGAAAGTCATTGCCATGGGCCGGAACATCTTTCCTTCCACCCCGCTCAGGGAGAGGATGGGGATAAAGACGATCAGAATGATCAACTGTCCGAAAACTGCTGAGTTCATCAGTTTGGATGCCCCCTGCTGGGT
>SBFL01000230.1 GCA_006227965.1 Bacteroidota bacterium
AGTTTGCAGGGTTCCTGGAAATTCATAGGTTACGGTATTTTTCTCGGGGAACCCTAAATCATTCGGAGGGCGGCATTCATTTCGGATCGAACGGGGAACATCGAGCTGAAGGGCATTATAGGGGGTGTCAAAAATGTGTACTCCCATATCCCCCAGCGTCCCGCAGCCGTAATCAACCAGTTTGCGCCAGTTCCCGGGGTGATAAAACTCTTCTTTGTAAGGGCGTTCCTTTGCCGTACCCTGCCAGAGGTTCCAGTCCAGGGTATCCGGAACAGGATCCACCCCCGAGGGCGGGGCACCGTCATACCCCCAGTTTTTTGGTGACCAGGCATGCACGGTATGGACCTTACCGATGATTCCCGACTGAATGAGCAATGTAGCCAGTTTGTAGTCGTAAAAGGAATGTACCTGGATCCCCATTTGGGTGACAAGCCCCTTTTCGGCTGCCACTTTTTTCATCTCCCGTGCCTCAGATACATGGTGTGTCAGCGGTTTCTGGCAGTACACCGGCTTGTCCAGTTGCATGGCCAGCAGGGATGCCGGGGCATGGGTATGGTCTGGCGTAGACACGATCACAGCATCTATTTCTTCCCTCATCTCGCGCAGCATCACCCGGTAATCGAAGAAGACCCGGGCTGCGGGATGCATTTTGTGTGCCGCAGACAGGTAGCGGGCATCCACATCACAAAGGGCCACCACCGCCACGTTCGGGTGGGAAGAAATGGCCTTTAGGTCCTCGCCTCCCATGTTCCCAACTCCAATATGTGCCGTCCGAAGCACTGGTTGCGACCCTGCAGCCTGCAGGAAAGAAGGGGCCAGGGCCAGGCCCAGGGCACCCAGGCTGCCCTTTTTAAGGAATTCCCTTTTATCCATTGTAGTTGGTTTTAGAATTACCCAGATCTGCCGGGATTCAAAAGATAGTACTTTTTTCAGAAGTCAGCTTCATAGTTCCCGGAGTCGACAGTCTGTAATCTGCAGTTGGTCATCAATTGCATTGCTGCCTGTTTCCTGACGAAAGGGGAAACCCTTGAACCTTGAACTTTGAACCTTAAACCTTGAACCTTAAACCTTGAACCTTGAACCTTAAACACATCCACTGCCTACTGCCTACTGCCACTGCCTGCTATCCTTCAGAATCCTCTATCCCCTTTTCTTCAATTTCCCTGGCCCGTGAGAGGGCCGAGGCGACCAGGCCGGCCGGCACCGTTACGATACCCACCCCAATGATCAGGACAAAAAAGGTAAAGATCTTACCCCCGACCGTTATCGGATACACATCCCCGTACCCCACAGTGGTCAGCGTAACCACAGCCCACCAAAAACTATGGAAAATAGAGGAAAAGGACTCCGGCTGGGCCTCGTTTTCAAAGAAATAGATCCCGGCTGCGGTCAGGTATATGGCGATCAGGCTTATGACGAAGAAAAGGACGATCTCTTCCCGGACCAGTTTGGCAGCAATGTGAAAGCGCTTTAGGGCCCGATTATAGCGGACCAGCTTGAATGCACGGAAAAGCCTGAGTACCCGGAAGGAACGCAGGGCCCGGAAATCTAGGGTCGTGGTCAGGTAAAAAGGCAGGATGGCCAGCAGGTCCACGATCCCGTAAAAACTGAAAATATATTTAAAGGGCTTCTCGGCTACATAGATCCGAAGGACATATTCTATGGTAAATACCACCACGCAGAACAACTCAAAAAAATAGAGGAAGCTCCGTGCTCCGGGGCTCAGGGCCGGGAGGGTATCAACCGCAAAGGCAACCAGTGACAAAAAGATGAGCAACTGGATTGAATAGTCAAATATCCGCCCTTTTCTTGTGGTATTGTCTTCGATAATGTCCCATAACCATTTTCGCATAGGCCGCATAATTTAACCACCTAAAGATATCAGGGCTCAGGGAATTATTCAAATGTAAATATCCATGTAGGAAAAATATTACTTCTTCAGGCCTAGGTGCCATATATCGCGGACTAAGGGTTGTATTTTGTGCTATCAGGTGTCCCGTTCGTCGAAAAATAGGCCGCATAGGCCTATGGTCATTCGGGTCGTCTAACGTTTAATCAACTTTTTTAACTATCTTAAGCCCAGTCTATTCGCGAACACTAACACTACCATCATGAAGTTCAGACTAAAATTACTTTACACCTGCTGCCTTGTGGCAGTACTCGGGCTGTTTATGGCATGTGAAAATTCTGAAGAAGGAGCTGTTTTTGAAACCCTCGAAACACAAAACGGTCTTTCGGAACAATGGAAATACGAGGTGATTCCGGGGCAGTATATAGTTACTCTTAAGGAAGGTACCCTGGGCAGCCAGCCTGCGGCCAAAGGGGCCAGCAGCTACAAGACGGTCATGGAGAATAACAAGCTTCAGTTGACCTCTCTTTTTGGAAAGTCAAACCTCACCGTGGATGAAATCAAAGCGGTTTACGGATATACGGTTGAAGGGTTTGCTGCAGTCCTGAATGAGGAACAGCTCAATATTCTGAGCAATGATCCCAGAGTGAAAACCATCGAACCCGATTACCTGATCATCCTGGCACCACCGCCAGGCAAAGGCCCTAACAAAGATACGGAAGAAGGCGGCGGAGGGGGCAGCTCCAGTCAGACAAAACCCTGGGGAATTGCCCGCGTTAATGGAGTGGCAAACTACTCAGGGAGCAATAAGGCCTATATCCTGGATACAGGCATAGACCTGGACCACGAGGACCTGAATGTGGATGCGACCTTTGGATGGAATGCTTTCAATCGCGGCAAAGACGGCAGTTCCCTGGATGACGGCAACGGCCACGGCACCCATGTGGCGGGTACAATAGCCGCGATTAACAATAGTGTTGGGGTTATTGGGGTGGCCGCAGGGGCTACCGTAGTCCCCGTAAAGGTCCTGGACAGCCGCGGCAGCGGCTCCTATTCCGGGGTGATTGGCGGGGTGGATTTTGTGGCGGCCAATGGCAGCCCTGGCGACGTGGCCAATATGAGCCTGGGTGGGCCCAAATCCACTGCCCTGAACAGCGCGGTAGAAGCAGCGGCCTCCAATGGGATAAAATTCTCGCTCGCCGCCGGCAACGAAAGACAGGATGCCAATAACGTGTCTCCCGCGAGTGCAAACGGTTCAAATATATATACCATCTCCGCCATGAGTAATGGAGACAACTGGGCCTCCTTTTCCAATTTTGGGAATCCCCCGGTGGATTACTGTGCCCCGGGAGTGGCCATCGAATCCACCTGGAAAGAAGGCGGATACAATACCATCAGTGGGACCTCTATGGCGGCCCCCCATGCGGCGGGAATACTGCTTCTCGGAAACGTAAGAACTGACGGATTCGTTAGCGGAGACCGAGACTCTGCTCCAGATCCGATTGCAGTCCATTAAAGAATTATACCATAATTGAATAAAACCGGGGACCCACCCCGGTTTTTCTTTTTCAGAGGGTCAGAAAGCCCAATTTATCTATGATAATTATCATGAAAGAGGCAGGCATCCCGGGGTATCTTTGCCTTAACAATCCTACTCAACTACAACAGGTTATTTAGACCTTCATGTAATTATTCTAACCCTAAAATTCTCTTTGACATGAAAAATCTGGTTACCTATTTACTGTTGTTTTGTTGCGTCCCGTGGGCTTTCGGGCAGGCGGGCCATATAATGCAGGGAGTCGGATCCGTTAATATGTCCATGGGTGGGGCAGCCACCGGACAGCCGCTTGATATCTCAGGGGCCCTGCACTGGAACCCTGCAGCCATTACTGAATTCAATCAGGATCAGATCCGCTTCGACCTTGGTCTGTTTTTCTCTTCTCCTGAACTGCGATCCACGGCTCCTGAGCTTGATTCAAGTGGACAGCCCACAGGAAATTTCATAAGCGGTGTCACCGAGGACGACAGAGGAAGTTCCCCCCTGCCGGCACTTGCCTATAAGGTAGGGTCTGAGACCCGTCACCACTTCGGCTTTTCCGCCTTTGGCATCAGTGGATTCGGGGTAACCTTCCCTGAAAGCCAGACCAACCCGATCAATTTTCCGCAGGAATTTGGTGGATTTGGCCGCGTGGAATCTAGCTACCTCCTGTTCCAGGTGGGGGCGGCTTATGCCTACGAGCTCACGGATAAGTTATCCGTGGGGGTACAGCCCACCTTTAATATGGGCAGGCTGGACCTGATCCCAAACCCAACCGCCAACCCCAACCAGTCGGGGTATCCCAGCACGGATAACCCAAAAACCGCTTTTGGTTTCGGGGCGCAGGTGGGTGTTTTCTACAATTCCGGCACCGGGTTCAAAGCCGGGGCTTCCTACAAGACCCCTCAGTCCTTTGGAGACTTCGAATTCGATAATGTGTATCCTGATGGCAGCAGTGGCTCCAATAGTTTCAACCTGGACTATCCGGCCATCCTCTCCTTCGGAGCAGGTTATTCAAAAGGTCATTTTGACCTGGCCCTGGACTACCGCATCGTATATTACGAAAACGCCAGTGGTTTCGATGAGGTAGGATGGAACCCCCAGACCGCTTCCGTAGTCGGGTTTGGCTGGCAGAACATCAATATCCTCTCCGCAGGAATCCAGTACAAGGGAGTCAGGGGCCTGCCAATACGCCTTGGGTATACCTACAGCTCCAACCCCATTCAGGATGAGTTTGCCTTCTACAGCGTACCGGCCACCGCCATCATTAAAAATGCCTTCCAGGTAGGGCTTGGGTATGAACTTACCGATAAATGGACCATCGATGGCGTATTCCACTATGGGGATTCCGGCAGTGCCACCTCCGGCCCGCTGTTGAATCCGCGGTTCGCTTCTCCTAACGACCCATTCGGAGCGATTCCCGGCAGCGAAGTCTCCTATGACATGACCACCTCTATGGTAATGTTCGGCGTGCAGTACCAGTGGTAGCCGTATAATTCAGCTGATAAATACCCCTAATTTAAAAAGCCCCGGAAATTCCGGGGCTTTTTTGCGCTACAGGAATTGACCCGGATTGTTTACCTTTAGTTCAGACGCCCGCCACAACATGCACATCAAGACGCTGAAAAGGCTTCTGGCTATTTTGGTCCTCTCCTTCCTGA
>SBFL01000218.1 GCA_006227965.1 Bacteroidota bacterium
GGAACAGGAATTGTTCTCAAAAGAAGCTCTTATTGCCACTTTTGACCTTAGCCGGGTTCAAAAGTCTGGGGCCCGGTTCGACCCGGAAAAAAACAACTGGTACAATCATCAGTATTTGCAGCAAAAACCTGTTTCAGACCTTGTCGGTCTTTTCAGGCCGGTCCTTTCGGGACAGGGAGTCGATGAATCGTCTTTCTCTGACGCCCATCTCGGCAAGGCCATTGCCCTGATCCGTGAAAGGGCCTCCTTCGTCCACGAATTATGGGACCTTGGTTCGTACCTGTTCCTGGCTCCTGAATCCTACGATGCCAAGTCGGCCAGAAAACAATGGAAGTCAGAAACTCCCGCCCGAATGAAAGAACTTGCCTCTGTGCTGGGTTCCCTCCAAGACTTTGGTGCCGCCTCCGCCGAAACTGCCGTCAAGGAATGGCTGACAGCATCTGGCCTCTCTTTTGGCCAGGTTATGCCTCCCCTGAGGTTGGTCCTGGTGGGGGCGATGAAGGGGCCCCACCTTTTCGACATCATGGAGCTTCTGGGAAAGGAAGAAACCCTCAACAGGATAGACCGGGCAATTCAGGCGCTCGGAACCCCGGAATGACGTTGTAACATTTTAACGGGGTTCCCGACTTATCGTTTGGATCTGTCTTTGTATCTTCCTAAACCTTAAGCGATAAAAATCATGGCTAATGTATTCTTCTGGCTGCCCGTTATTTTGGTGGGCCTCTTTATTCTCATCTCCTCTTTTTTTGTGGTTAAACAGCAAACTGCTGCGGTCATCGAAAGGTTTGGGCGGTTTCAGAGCATCCGTAATTCAGGCCTGCAGATGAAGATCCCTCTGGTTGACAGGATCTCGGGGCGATTAAGCCTCAAGATACAGCAACTGGATGTGATTGTGGAGACCAAGACCCTGGACGACGTTTTTGTGAAACTGAAAGTATCTGTACAGTATGTCGTGATCAAAAGCAAGGTTTATGAAGCATTTTACAAGCTGGAGTACCCGCATGAGCAAATTACTTCTTATGTGTTTGACGTGGTGCGGGCGGAGGTGCCAAAAATGAAGCTCGATGATGTCTTTGTGAAGAAAGACGACATTGCTATTGCCGTAAAATCGGAATTGCAGGATGCCATGCTCGACTACGGTTATGACATCATCAAAACCCTGGTTACGGACATCGATCCGGATGCACAGGTCAAGGCCGCTATGAACCGCATCAACGCTGCAGAACGCGAAAAGATCGCCGCTCAGTTCGAAGGGGACGCTGCCCGGATCCTGATGGTGGAAAAAGCCAAGGCTGAGGCTGAAAGCAAGAGACTGCAGGGGCAGGGGATTGCAGATCAGCGCAGGGAAATAGCCAGGGGCCTTGAAGAATCCGTCGAAGTCCTCAACAAAGTTGGCATAAACTCTCAGGAGGCCTCGGCCCTTATCGTGGTCACGCAACATTACGACACCCTGCAGGCCATCGGGGAGGAAACCAACACCAACCTGATCCTCCTCCCGAATTCCCCCCAGGCCGCCAGTGACATGCTCAATAATATGGTGGCTTCCTTCACGGCCAGCAACCAGATCGGAGAGGCGATGAAAAAACAACAGGACGCCCCGGGAGGTAAGAAACGCTAAATGTAAAACCCGGGTTCACCCGGGTTTTATTGTTTTCTGATCTTGCGAAGTATAAATCCCACCAGCCAGGATAAAAGAAGCTTCTTCAGAATGCCGTCGCGGATGAAGGAAAGAAGTTCCGGAGGCTCAAAGCGACTTTTAATATCGGCCAGGTCTCCCTTGATTTCCTCCTGGGCGATTTGCCGTCTCAGATTCAGGACCTTTAAATCTTTGTCTACCTCTTCGAAGGAGGTGTAAATCCTGTTTTTCATTTGTCCTCGAAATAGTATTTGGAGAAGTTCTTAAGCACTGGCCTTTCCAGGCGGGAACGGAACAGATACGCCAGCAGGCACGCGATCAGATAGACCCCGCCAACCACTAAAAACCCATGGGTTGTGTTCCCAAGGTAGTTTCCGATGGCGTCAGAGGCCGCTACTGAAAGGAAGAACAGGGCAAGCAGGCCCAAAGTCCCGAGAAACAGCAACAGGGTAAGCGCAATAGCGGCCTTCATTACGAACTTAAATATCTTAAGCCTGTAATAATCCGCCGTGCTTTCAATATAATCCCTGGCCGCCCGCTGGGAATCGGACAGGTCGTTTTTTAATTCCTCGAAGGCCATTCCTATTTCTGTAACTGAGCGTTCTTTTTGCGAAGTTCCTCAAGTTTCTTTTCCAGGCCTGCAATAATATCGTCCGCCTTATAACTCATTTTGGAAATGGTCTCCTCCAGCTTTTTGTCAAATTCCACCTTCTGTTCCTGGGCAGACCTTGTGAGTTCATCCCGCGCACTATTCATGCTTTTCACGAGATCCTCTGAGGTTTCCTGGGCCTTTTCTTTAATTCGCTGTCGGGTCTTGCTCCCTTCGTCAGGGGCGTAAAGAATTCCAACACCGGCACCTATTGCTGCACCTACCAGCAATGCCAGTAATACTGATCCACTGTCGCTTGCCATAATATTTAGATTTTAAATGAACATAAATTTAGACAGGAGGTTCGCTCCAAAAGGAAGATTAAGATACGGAAATTATCCCAAGGGCCGAAAAATCATTTCCCCCAATTTAATACTCGGCAATGCCTCCCTTGTGGCAAAAATGCGGTCAGGCTCCTGAATTAATCCAAATCGGCCCTCAGAAGGTCAGCAAAGGACTAACTCAGGCTGGAAAGGGGCTGTGGTCACTTGTGTTGCCAAGTGCCGGGAAAAGGGCTTAAAATAGACGGGCGGCTATAAAATATATCGATCGGTATCTCGCTGAAGATTTGCTTTACCTATACCTGTTTAAGTTCGATTTTTGCCCAGGTATCCCTAAGGGTGACGGTGCGGTTAAAAACCAGGTGGCCCTCTGTGCTGTCGCTATCCACGCAGAAATATCCCAGCCGCTGAAATTGGTAGCGCTCCCCTGGTTTTGCGTCTTTCAGGCCGGGTTCCATTATTGCGGTCACCGTCATTAGAGAGTCCGGGTTTATAAAATCGAGGAAGTTCTTTTCTTTGTGCCCGTCAGGGGTGGGGTCGGAGAACAGGCGATCATACAGTCGAACCTCTCCCCGGATTGCATGGCGGGCAGAAACCCAATGCAGAGTACCCTTCACCTTCCTGAGGCTTTCAGGAGTTCCGCTTCCGCTTCTGCTTTTGGGGTCATAGGTGCAATGGATTTCCAGGATTTCTCCCTCCCGATCTTTTTTTACTGATTCTGCCTTGATGATATAGGCATTTTTAAGCCGTACCTCACCCCCGAGCTTAAGCCGGAAGAATTTCCTGTTTGCCTCCTCCCTGAAGTCTTCCCGTTCTATAAAGAGCTCCCCGGAAAAAGGAAGTTCCCGGTGTCCGGAATTTGGGTCTTCAGGGTTGTTCTCTGCCTGAACCCATTCTTCTCCTTCTTTGGGATAATTCGTAATAATAACCCTGACGGGGTCCAGCACCGCCATAACCCGTGGCGTAATCTTATTGAGGTCTTCCCTCATGTGGTGGTCCAGTAGGGCTACATCAACCACGTTTTCACGCTTTGCAATGCCGATGGTTTCAGCGAAACTGCGAAGTGCCGCAGGGGTACATCCGCGCCTTCTTAAGCCTGAAATGGTGGGCATTCTGGGATCATCCCATCCATTAACATGGCCCTGCTCCACCAGTTGCAGCAGCTTCCTCTTACTGACTACTGTGTGGCTCAAATTCCTGCGTGCAAACTCCCTTTGTTTGGGGCGTACCTTATCCGATGCTGTTACCTGATCCAGAAACCAGTCATACAGCTCCCGGTGAGGGCCAAATTCCAGCGTACAAAGGCTATGTGACACCTGTTCTATATAGTCGCTTTCCCCATGGGTCCAATCATAAAGCGGATAAATACACCAATCGGTATTTGTGCGGTGGTGAGCCCTGTGCAGGATTCTGTACATAACCGGGTCCCGCATCAGCATATTGGGAGAGGCCATGTCAATTTTTGCTCTTAAAACATGTGCGCCTTCCTCAAAAGCACCTTCCTTCATTTTCCGGAACAATTCCAGGTTTTCCTCCACAGGACGATCCCGGTAAGGACTGTTGGTGCCTGCCTCAGTGGGAGTGCCCTTCTGGGCCGCAATATCCCCGGAATTCTGACTGTCCACATAGGCCTTCCCGTCCGTGATCAAGGCCTCTGCCCAATCATAGAGCTGCTGGAAATAGTCTGAGGCATAGCACTCTTTGTCCCAGCTAAAGCCTAGCCACTCAACGTCCTTTTTAATGGCGTCCACATACTCCTGTTCCTCTTTTGTGGGATTCGTGTCATCAAACCTCAGGTTAACCGGAGCATCATACCGGAGGCCAAGTCCGAAATTAAGACAGATCGAACTCGCATGCCCTATATGCAGGTATCCGTTTGGCTCCGGAGGAAACCGGAAGCGGAGCAGGTGATCCGGAAAGCCATTTCTCAGGTCTTCCTCTATTATATGCTCTATAAAATTCAGGGATTTTCCCTTGTCACTCATCGGAACAGAATTGAAGCGGTAAAGGTAGAAAAATGCCGTTCAACGATAAAATTAATAAGTACATCCATACAAATCCCCTCGTTTCACAACAGAATTGCCCCCCCCGACAACATTAAATTCCTTAAGGAAGCACGATAAACCATATTTGTTTTAAATGGTTTGGAAGCGGCGGGTGCAAATATCATCATCTGTCGATTTCCGCTTTTGTAGGGCAATAAAAGTCACAAACACATTTTAAGCCAAGACTCATGCAGAGAAAATTACTTCTAACCACAGCCCTACTTTGTGGTTTCCTTTTTGGTCAAAGGGGATTTTCTCAGGTGCTCAATGCTCCTGAGGCGGCTCCCAACCAGTCCTCTGGAGGCACCACGGCCTGGAATGCGGCCTGCGCATCCGATTCCTTCAACGAATACTGGGTAAACTTTACATGGGGGCCTCCCCTGGTAAATTCCGATAATGAGTTTATCCTGGAACTCTCTGACGCAACAGGCAGCTT
>SBFL01000360.1 GCA_006227965.1 Bacteroidota bacterium
GCCATGTATTACCTGTACCAGAAAAATTCAGAAGACCCCATTGTCTATGAGACAGAAACCCCTACACGACAGAATATCGTAAAAAAGACGGTGGCTACCGGCAGCATCCTGCCCCTGGAGGAAGTGTTGATAAAGCCCAATATTTCGGGGGTTATCGAGGAAGTCTTTGTTGAGGGAGGAGATTATGTAAAGACCGGGGACCTGATCGCCCGGATCAAGGTTGTGCCCAACCTCAATGCCCTGAACGACGCCAAAAACGCCATTGAAGATGCCAAGATCAACCTCAATGATCAACAGCGTAACTTCAAAAGGCAGCAACAGCTTTTTGATCGGGGGGTGATCTCACAGGCTGATCTGGACCGGGCCCAGGTCTCCTATGACCAGGCGAAGCAGGCCTATTCAGCTGCCAACAAACGGTATGATATAGTCAGTACGGGAACGACAAGCGGGCTGAGCAGTGCCGCGAACACCATGATCCGTTCCACGGTGAGCGGTATGGTCCTGGAAGTGCCCGTAGAGGTTGGCAACCAGGTGATCGAGAGCAACACCTTCAACGAAGGGACTACCATTGCCGCCATCGCAGATGTGGATAAGATGATCTTCGAGGGAAAGGTGGACGAATCTGAAGTGGGCAAGATCCGTGAGGACCTTCCCCTTGAAATTACAGTGGGTGCCCTGGAGGACAAGGTATTCCCCGCTGTGCTGGATTATATAGCTCCGAAGGGCAAGGCAGAAAACGGTGCCATTCAGTTCGAGATCAAAGGGACCCTGAAAAAACAGGAAGATGTCTTTATCAGGGCCGGACTGAGCGCAAATGCTTCCATTATCCTGGAACGGGCAGACAGTGTTTTGGCCATCAAAGAGGCCCTGATACAGTTTGATGATGAAACTAAAGAACCCTTTGTGGAGGTCATGGTTTCGGACCAGCAGTTTGAACGCCGCAATCTCGAGCTGGGGGTTAGCGACGGTATCTACGTGGAGGTAAAATCCGGACTTGGGGAAGGCGATGCCATTAAGGTTTGGAACGCCCTTGTTTCTGAAAAAGAAGGCTGAACCGGACAGGTTTTAACATAAAATTTACAATACCCGCTGTAACAAAGTCACACCTTCACTGACTAATATTCAGAGCGGATAAAGCGCTAACCAACCATGATTGAAATTAAAGATCTCCACAAATCCTATAAAATGGGCAGCAATACGCTGCATGTCCTGAAGGGAATCAATTTTAATGTAAAGGAAGGTGAACTCGTGGCCATCATGGGCTCATCCGGATCCGGGAAATCGACCCTGCTGAATATTCTGGGGATGCTGGACGTGGCAGATTCCGGGGAATACCGCCTCGATGGCATTCATATAAAAAACCTGAATGAAACCAAGGCGGCCAATTACCGGAATAAATTCCTCGGGTTTATTTTTCAGTCTTTTAACCTGATCAATTATAAAACCGCCCTTGAAAACGTGGCGCTCCCGTTGTATTACCAGAGAGTGGGGAGAAAGGAACGACAGGAAAAGGCCCTGAAATACCTGGAACATGTGGGTCTGAAGGAATGGTCCCACCATCTTCCCAGCGAATTGTCAGGGGGTCAGAAACAGAGGGTTGCCATTGCCCGCGCCATGGTGGCAGAACCCAAGGTACTGCTAGCCGATGAGCTAACCGGGGCCCTGGACAGCACAACCTCCTATGAGGTAATGGGCCTGATCCAGAAAATCAACGATCAGGGAAACACCATTCTGGTGGTTACCCACGAGGACGACATCGCCCACATGTGCAAACGGATCGTATACCTACGGGACGGGGTCATCGTGGAAGACAAGGAAATCGAGCAGGTAAGGGCTTCAGAATATGTTCAGTAGGGATACCTGGCGGGAAATATTCACCACGATCCGGAAGAACAAACTCCGGACGTTCCTATCGGGCTTTACCGTGGCCCTGGGAATTCTCATATTCATTACCCTTTACGGGATGGGCAATGGGCTGATAAACACGTTTGACGAAGCCTTCGGCAGCGATGCTACGAATGTTTTTTACATATTCCCCGGCCGGACTTCCATGCCATATAAGGGATACAAGTCAAACCGGACCATCGAATTTGACAATTCAGACCTGAAGGACATCAAGGAGACCTTTCCTATGTTTGTGGAGAACATCTCCCCGCGCATTTTTCGTTCTGCGGATGTTGTCTATGGAGAGGAAACCAATAACTACACGACTATCGGGGTGGACTGGGGACAACAGTTTCCCGAGGAAACCATCATGATGAAGGGTCGCTATATCAACCAGCGGGATGTGGAAGAGCGGACCCGGAATGCGGTTATTGGCCGTCTGGTGGAGATCGACCTGTTCGGCAGCCGGAATTCCATGGGAAAATATATCGATATCGGCGGAAGTGTTTTTAAAGTAGTGGGGGTGTTCCAGGACGATGGTGGAGATAACGAGGAAAGGCAGATCTACATTCCCTATACCACCCGACAGCTCATTGAAAAGAACACGGATAAAATAGGGCAGATCGTGGTGCAGTTCAAACCGGAACTCGGATATGTTGGGGCCATGGCCTTCGAACGCAACCTTACTCGTTTTCTGAAGGAGAAAAAATTCATCGGCCCGGAAGACCAGAATGGGTTCTTCGTGCGCAATGTGGCCGAACAGCTCAAACAGAACCAGGATTTTGCCGGAGTACTTCAGCTGATCGTGACCATTGTGGCCTTCGGGACCATCATCGCGGGTATCATCGGGATCAGTAATATCATGGTCTATGTGGTAAAAGAACGCACCAAGGAGATTGGGATCCGCAAGGCAATTGGTGCCACACCACTCAATGTGATCAGTTCCATTCTCCTGGAATCTGTATTCATTACCACAGTATCCGGATTCTCGGGCATGTTGTTCGGAGTGGGGCTATTGAACTGGATCGGAAACCGGCTGAAGGATGATTATTTTATAACCAGCCCCTACATCAGTATCGGGGTGGCGGTATTTGCCACTATTATCCTGATCCTCTTCGGGGGGATTGCGGGGTACATACCCGCCCGGCGTGCGGCGCGCATAAAACCCATAGTGGCCCTTAGAGACGAATAGTATGCGATTTTTCTTTGATAAAAATACCTGGCAGGAGATCTTCGGATCCATAGGAAAGAACCGGACCCGTACAATTATTACGGTGATTGGAGTGCTGTGGGGTATTTTTATCTACATCGCCCTGGCAGGGGCATCCAAAGGGCTGGACAACGGGTTTGAGCGGAACTTTGAGACCGTGGCCAAAAACAGCCTCTGGGCCTGGTCGCAACGGACAAGCATCCCTTACGCAGGGTATAAAATAGGACGGAGCCTCCGCTTACGCGTGGGAGATGCGCAGGTGCTCAGAAATCGGATCCCCGATATAGAGTATATCGCACCGATTAACACCAAAGGTGTTTTCGGGGGAGAAGGAGCTCAGGTAGTCCGCAACCTTACCTCGAATAACTACCCGGTCTACGGGTATGTGCCTGAAATTGCCAAGATGGCAACCCAGAAGATTTACGACAACGGCCGCTTCATTAATGAAGAGGATACGGAAAACATCCGCAAAGTATGTGTGATCGGGGAGCGGGTACAGCAGGAACTCTTTGAAAAGGATGAGGAACCGGTAGGCCAGTTCATTCGAATCGATGGCGTTTACTTTCAGGTGGTGGGGGTACATAAATTCACCCGGACCACGCCTTTCGGCACAGATGGGGATATCTATATTCCGTTTGTCACTTTCAGGAATTTGTACAATACAGGGGATAACGCACAATTCTTTACTATTGCCGCTTATGACGATGCAGATGTAGTGCAGGTAGAAAAGGACGTGAAAAGAGTGCTCAAGGGAATCCACCGTGTACATCCTGACGATGAACGTGCCTTTGGATCCTTCAACCTGGGTGAAATTTTCAGCCGTATTATGGGATTCGCCCGGGGGATTACTTTCCTTTCCCTCATTGTGGGCCTTGCGACCATCCTGGCAGGGGTAATCGGTATCGGAAATATCCTGCTGATCTCCGTGAAGGAACGAACCAAGGAATTAGGCATCCGCCGTGCCCTGGGGGCAACCCCTAATGAGGTGCGTTCCCAGATCCTGCTGGAGTCCGTTTTCCTAACCATGCTGGCAGGGATTATTGGGATCATCCTCGGCGCTGGCGTTCTGAGCATAATAAATAAGATGACCGAGGACAACACCGATTTTCCCTATACCAACCCGACCGTACCCATTCCGCTGGTGATTGGGGCTTTGTTGGTAATGGTGGTGCTTGGCACCCTGATCGGGCTCATTCCCGCCCAACGCGCGGTGAGCATTAAACCTATTGACGCATTACGAGAAGAATAAACCATTAACTGAGAAACTAAATACCACAATAGCAATGAACAAGTACGTAAAATATGGATTGATCGCAATCCTGGTACTGGGGGCCATGTGGGCTGCTACCTACTTTATCAAAACCAACAGTAAGTCCGCCATCACCTACGATACCAAGACCCCGTTTGTCTCTTCTATCGAACTGAAAACGGTGGCTACCGGGAAGGTAATCCCCCAGGAGGAGATTGATATCAAGCCTCAGATCACGGGGATTATCGACCGCCTTTACAAGGAAGAAGGCGATGTGGTAAATGTTGGGGACATGATTGCCACCATCCGCGTGGTGCCCAACGAACAGGCCCTCAACCAGTCCCGGGGGCGGGTGCGCAACGCGGAACTGGCCCTGAACAACCTGAAGATCGAATATGACCGGAACAAGAGTCTGTACGACCGGGGGGTGATCTCCAATCAGGATTTCAACAACCAACAGCTTCGTTACGACCAGGCGGTTCAGGAACTTGAAAACGCCAGGGCGGATTACCAGATTATTCTCAAGGGTTCCGCCGGGGGGGCTACCAATGCCAATACAAATATCCTTGCGACCATTAACGGGACC
>SBFL01000290.1 GCA_006227965.1 Bacteroidota bacterium
CAGTGGCATTCGCGATCAATGGAATCTTCTATATCGGGCGGGATGGCGATGGGAGGCCGATGTAGTTACGCAAAAAGATGTTCTTGACATCACATCCCGGCAATCATCACTTAATTTCAAGCCAGAAGCGCGTTTTCTATACTCAAATACCGGATTTACCTTATTGGCCGTGGTTGTGGAAAGGCAAACGGGCCAGACTCTAAGGGAGTTTTGTGAGGAACGCATATTTAAGCCTCTTGGGATGAACAACACACACTTTCATGATGACCATGAGATGATTGTTCCAAATAGGGCGTGGGGCTATGCGCCCGAAGAAGGAGGACACCTTGGATACAAAATTTCTATACCTGATTTTGACGTTGTGGGAGCAACAAGTCTGTTTACCACCGTTGAGGATATGGCTAAATGGGACAAGAACTTCTATACGATGGAAGTTGGCGGCAAAGAGGCCTTTTCCAGATTTTATGATAAGATCGTGTTTGAGAATGGTGATACCCTCAATTATATGCATGGATTGGATGAAGGGAAGTTCCGTGGGCTGAGAACGGTGAGCCACGGGGGAGCAGATGCCGGCTACAGAAGCAACTTTCTAAGGTTTCCGGATCAGAACCTTTCGGTAAGCGTGTTATGCAACTTTCCCTCATCAAATCCTGGCCGTTTGGCCAGGGAGGTGGCAGAAATTTATCTGGAAGAAGAAATGGAACAATCCGGTGAAGAGGAACAAGGTTCGAATGATTTTACCCCTTTGAGTGATCTGAACAAATTAGTGGGTGTTTATGTTCATCCAGTTAGTCATGATGTTTACGAAATAAAAGTTGAAAACGATACGCTGATATTCAATGCTGGCCCAGGCTATAAACTAACCCAAACCGGGAATTACGATTTCCTGCTTGAAGGGACAACCGCCACCCTTGAATTGATACCTCAAAGTATGGATGACGAAGGCCGGGCCAGGTTTTTGCCTGATGGTGACCTTCACTTTAAGAAAGACAAGTGGGAACCAGAAGATTCGGATCTTTCAGGGTTCACAGGAATATTTTATTCCAGTGAGCTCGATACAGAGTACCAATTCGAATTGGTAGAATCATCTTTGACGTTTAAACATCGTAAAATGGATTCCAGTATACTTGAGCCATTATTTAACAATGCCTTCAAATTGGACGGTGCTACTTTGGTTTTCAGTGATGATAAGTCAAGTTTTATGTTATCTGATGGTAGGGTTTGGAATGTGAAATTCAAGAAGATCCCAGGAGGTGAATGAGCTCTTTTATTTGAATTTGTTATTTGGAATTTTGCCCGTAGTGGACGGGATTGTTTTCCTCGTTGCACTCGGAAAACGGCCCAAGTGGGGTGGCCCTGCAGAGAAGCGTGCCCGAGCCCTTCTGCCTGCTCCGCAGCCAGCGGTGCTTTTTCATTTATCCGCATACGTAAGCAAGCTTGCACGCTCTAAATGAAAAAGCCCCTCACACTAACGTGTAAAGGGCTCTGCTTCTCAGCGGTCTGGACGGGACTCGAACCCGCGACCCCCTGCGTGACAGGCAGGTATTCTAACCAGCTGAACTACCAGACCAAGTTTCCAACCCTGAGGTACCAGCAACAGCTGGTTTTACGGAAATTGTCAGCGCTTTTGGTTAAAAGCGTGGGCAAATATAAGCTACTATTTGTTTTCGGCAAACAAAAAATCCAAATTTAGACCGGTTCTTCAGGCAAAGCGCTGCCTTTCCACAAGAAACGTGTTGATGACCCGGGAAAAGGGTTCGGCAATATCCACGGGGAAGTATTTGATCCCGTATTTGGCGCACACCAGCCGAAGGGATTTCAGGTAGTCCTGCAGGGCCTTCTGATAGGATTCGCGCACGTTTTCCGGGTAGAGGTCTATACGCTGGCCTGTTTCCACATCCGTGAACCGCCTCGGGGTGTTTCCAAAGGAGAACTCCAGCTCGGTCTTGTGGTCCGTCAGGTGGAAGAGGATCACCTCGTGCTTGTTGTATTTCAGATGCCTCAGGGATTCAAAAAGGCGCTCCTGATCCACCTGGTCCTGAAACATATCCGTAAACAGGACCACCAGGCTGCGGCGGCGTATTTTTTCCGCAATCAGGTGCAGGTAGGTATGCAACTCGGTCCCCTCCTGATTTGGCTTCTGCAGGGCAACATCATTAAGAGCATTCATCAGCATGTAATAGTGCCTTTCACTTCCTTTTTCGGGCGCATAGTACTGATAGGAATCGGAGAATACGCTCAACCCCACGGCATCACGCTGTTTCTTCAGCAATTGCATCAGTGCCCCGGCGGCCAGGACGGCAAACCCTATTTTGTTAAGGTGCTGCAGGTCCAGTTGCTTTAGCACGGGGTAATACATGGAGGCGGAATTATCCAGGATAAAGTGACATCGAAGGTTGGTCTCCTCTTCGTATTTTTTAGTGTAGAGCTTGTCGGTCTTGGCGTAGAGTTTCCAGTCGATGTGCTTGGTGCTCTCCCCGGTATTGTAAATCTTGTGTTCTGCAAATTCAGCCGAGTATCCGTGGAAAGGGCTCTTGTGGATCCCGCTGATATACCCCTCCACCACCTGCCTGACCAAAAGCGATAGGTTTTCAAAAAGGGGGGCCTTGTAGAGTTCTGCCTGCAGATCCATGGCCTAAAGATACGAAACTGCCCGGGGGCAGGGCATAAAAAAACCCAGCCTGTGAGGCTGGGTTCCAGGCTTTGCCCCTGTATGATTACAGGGCTGCTTCGATGGCATCGGAATAAACCTTTTTAGGGCTAACCCCCACCTGGCGGTTTACGATTTCGCCGTCCTTGAAGACCAATACGGTCGGGATGTTCCGGATCCCGAACTTGGCCGCAAACTGCTGGTGTTTGTCTACATCCACCTTTCCGACAACGGCTTTCCCATCGTATTCCTGGCTGAGTTCCTCGATGATCGGGCCCACCATCCGGCAGGGACCACACCATGCTGCCCAGAAGTCTACAACCACAGGTTTATCACTTTTCAATACCACTTCCTCGAAAGTAGTGTCTGTTATTTCTAAAGCCATTTTTCCTTAGTATTTAAATTCCTGCAAATTTAGTCAATTATTTTGCCTCTTCATTACACCCCGGGCATTCATTTTAACTATACACTTATTGACATGCCCTATCTGACAATCTGCTTTTTAGGAATCTCATCAGACCCACTTAATTCAGTTTGTAATGGACTTCCTGGTCCTGGAGCTGCAGGAGCAATTCAGAACTTATATGGACTTTCTGTTTCCTGCTGGTGAGGTTAACCTTGATCGCTTCCTCCATCTCATAAACCACGAAGTTCAGGGGGTGTTTTCCCTTGAATGATTTAAGGGTGTCCTTTAACTGGCGGATGCGGTTCTCGTGCAACTGTTCTATATCCAGCTGTATGGTTAGTTTCCTGGCGAAGGACTCCATGACGTCTTGCAAAAGCATACATTGGTTGAACTGCAGGCGCGGATCCCCTTTCTGGCCCGTATCCTTGTTTGCCCAACCCTCCCTTACAAAGACTTTCATATAGAGAAATGCGTTGATGGTAAGGAAATGCCGGAACTTTAAGTATTCCTCCCCGAAGATCCGGAATTCGAAACTGTCCGTATAATCTTCCAGTGTAAAGGCGGCCCAGCCTTTCCCGTTCTTCGAAATCCGGTGCTGTACATCTGTAATAACACCTGCCACGGAGAGTTCCCGGTTCAGGTATGTTTCCTGATTCTGGAACGCACTGATGTCGGCATTGCAAAAGGCCTTGATTTCTGTTTTGAAATCATCCAGGGGATGCCCGGAAATATAGATCCCCACCACTTCCTTTTCCCTTTTCAGGGTTTCCAGGGTTCCCCATTCCTTGCAGGGGGGTATTTGGGGCTCTTCGATCTGAACCTCGCTGGCGGCCCCAAAAAGACTTACCTGGGCGGAATTTTCGCTTTCCTGAAAACGGGCACCAAAGCGGATTACCTTTTCAAGGAAGCTGATCCCGTCCGGCCCCGAATGGAAATACTGGGCCCGGTGGGCCTCTTCCAGGGAATCGAACCCGCCGGCCAGGGCCAGGTTTTCGAAGGCCTTTTTGTTTGCGGCCCGGAGGTCGATACGCTTGGTGAGATCAAAAATAGAGGCATACGGCCCATCCGCCTTCCGGTTTTTGACAATGGTCTTGACGGCAGAACGCCCAACTCCTTTAATGGCCCCCATCCCAAACCGGATCTGGTTATCCCTGTTGACGGCAAATTTGTAATAGGATTCATTCACATCCGGCCCGAGCACATCCAGCCCCATCCTGCGGCACTCCTCCATAAAAAAGGTAACCTGTTTTATGTCGTTCATGTTGTTGGAAAGCACCGCCGCCATATATTCTGCCGGGTAATGGGCCTTTAGGTAGGCGGTCTGATAAGCGATATAGGCGTAACAGGTCGAGTGGCTCTTGTTAAAGGCATAGGAAGCGAATGCTTCCCAATCCTTCCAGATCTTTTCCAGTACTTCCCGGGGGTGCCCCCGTTCTTCCCCCCCGTCCAGGAATTGGGGTTTCAGCTTCTGAAGGAGGGCAAAAATCTTTTTCCCCATGGCTTTGCGGAGCACATCTGCCTCACCCTTGGTGAAGCCCGCCAGTTTCTGGGAAAGGAGCATTACCTGTTCCTGGTAAACCGTAATCCCGTAGGTGTCACGGAGGAATTCCTCCATTTCAGGAAGGTCATAAGAAATTTCCTCCTTTCCGTGTTTGCGGGCGACGAAACTCGGGATGTATTCCATGGGCCCGGGTCTGTAGAGGGCGTTCATGGCAATGAGGTCAGCAAAAACGGTCGGCTTGAGTTCCTTCAGGTATTTCTGCATCCCGGGGGATTCGTACTGGAAAATACCCACGGTTTCACCCCGCTGGAAAAGTTCATAGGTTTTCTGGTCGTCCAGTGGGAAATCATCCGGAACCAGATCGACCCCCTG
>SBFL01000068.1 GCA_006227965.1 Bacteroidota bacterium
CTTGTACTGAATGTAGATGATGCGGATGCAGATCCGACCAATGAATTCAACACCGGTATCGGCTTTGATGGTGCGATTCTGACTGTGACCGATGGTGGCGGTGATCAAACCATTGATATCAGTGGGGTAAACACCGATGATCAAAATATCAGCGGATCAGGCCTCAGTGGTACGGACCTGACCATAGGTATAGAGGACGGAACCAGCGAAATAGTTGATCTTTCCTCCCTGGATGAAAGCGTTGTTGGGGCCAATGACATTACGGTAACAGAAGCAGGTGGGGTCTACACGGTGGACTATGTGGATGGCGACAAGGATTCGACTAACGAATTCAATACTGGCATTAGCTTTGACGGCACAAACCTGACGGTAACAGACGCGGGAGGTGACCAGGCGGTTGATATCAGCAGTGTGAACACCGATGACCAGACTCTTGCCACGGATGGTACAGCGGGTAACATCAGCATCGAGGACGGCAATGCCCTTGTACTGAATGTAGATGATGCGGATGCAGATCCGACCAATGAATTCAACACCGGTATCGGCTTTGATGGTGCGATTCTGACTGTGACCGATGGGACATCAGTGGTGTAAACACCGACGATCAGGGACTGACCGGTGCGACACTGACAGGCACTTCCCTTCAGATAGATATCGAGGATGGAAGTTCAACAACTGTGGATTTAGCTACTTTGGTAGATGACGCCGATGCAGACCCGACCAATGAGATCCAGGACCTGAACCTGGCCACCAACACCCTGACGATCACAAACAATGCTTCTGCCACGCCAATTGATCTGAGTCCTTACCTTGACAATACGGATGATCAGACGGCTGCAGAAGTGTCTTATGACAACCTGGCTTCTGGGTTGACAGCTACAAATACTCAGGCGGCCATAGATGAGCTTGCCGGTCTTACGGATGATGATGTCAGCGTTACCAATACGATCGCAGGAAATACCATTGCCACCATTAGTGAGCCTGGTATTGCGGCGGTAAATATCAACGAAACCGTCACGACCCTTTCTACCCTTGATGGTGAGACCTATACCTATACCTCAGAGGCCAATGTCGGTACGAGCTTTGTTGGTACTGATGACCAAACAGCGGCAGAAGTCAATCTGGTCTCTGCATCAGATTCGGACGGAGATGGGGTAAATGAAACGACTGTGGAGGAAGTGGTTACTGCCATTGCCCCGATTACGGCCAAAGCCGCACGAATCTTTTATCCACCGTCGATTGCAATTGATGCCTCCACAAACGGCGTGGGCTTTACGGTCGACTTGTACCAGCAATACCTGGACCAGTTCGGAACACCCGCGGTATCCAGTCCCGGAGCTCCGGCTGCCGTCCCGACCTACGGGCCAACGGAATTGTATTACTATGTGACTTATGCCGACCCTGGTGTATTCAGTGGGATGAGTATCGATGCCAATGGGGTACTGACTTATAACATCATCGGTCAGCCTTCGGATTACAACTCCCTGATCAATGTGGTATTTGTAGTAAAATAAGGGAATCCCAGATCTGAATCCTTGAAAAAGAACCTTCAACATAGCACATTTCTGGCCATTTTAGGCCTGTTCCTTCTTGGAAGCTTTAACGCCAGGGCTCAATTCCTGCTTCAGGCGCCAAATGGTGGGGATGAAACCAATTACAGATGGTATGAGGCTTCGGACCCCACTAATGTTATCGGTACGGACTTTTTTTATGAGGCTACCCAGCCCGGGGTTTACTTTGCCACCTATGACGGCACCCTTTGCGGCTCCAACGCTTCGACCTATTTCATCCTAACCGATTGCAACAGCCCGGACAACCAGGTAACCCTTGACATATCTGCCAATGTTACGGGGGCGGCAACGGTAAGCTGGAGTCCCGCCATAAGCGGGGACCCGCTCCGGCCGCAAGTGATTGCCACGGAAACCGTGGTCACCTACACGGCCACCCTTACCAAGGCTGGCAACAGCATGGACCTGCCATCCTTTACAGTGGTTTGCATGCAGCAGGCTGCTGAACTGGTGGATGACCTGATCGCTCTGGATGAGGATACTTCTGTGGTGGTGCCTATTTACGACAACGACCCGTACCTTCCGCAAAGCGGCAACCTGAGCAGTTCGGATCCGGCCAATGGAACGGTTACCATTGATGACAACGGTACGCCGAACGACCCTACAGATGACATCCTGACCTATATTCCCGATCCGGATTTTAACGGTACGGACACTTTCGATTATACGGTCTGTAATACGGCAGGAGATTGCAGTACAGCTACGGTCACGGTAGAGGTTCTTCCCATTGTGGACGCCATAGATGACGCTATAGCCACTCTGGAGGACACCCCCATTACAATTGACATACTTGCCAATGACAATGATATCCCGACTTCGGGCACTCTTACCCTGACGGACCCGTCAGACGGAACCGCGGTTATTGATGAAGGCGGAACCCCGGACGATCCATCAGATGACACGGTGGTATATACCCCCTCACTGAATTTCAATGGAACGGATAGCTTTACCTACACCCTCTGCGACGATGCCGGGAACTGCAGCACGGCGACCGTTACAATTGTAGTGCAGCCTGTGGATGATGAAATCGACAGCGATGACGACGGAATTGTGGATGCCTTTGAAGACCTGAACCTGGATGGGGACGGGGATCCTGCGACGAACCCAACGGATACCGATGGAGACGGGTTCCCGGATTATCTGGATATCGACGCTGACAACGATGGAATCCCGGATAATGTGGAAGGCCAGTCCACCTTTGGGTATATCTCGCCTTCCCTGGTGGATGCCAACGGAAACGGTCTGGACGACGCCTATGAACAGGATGGGGCCCTGGGTATCGTGCCTGAGGATACAGACGGGGATGGAATCCCGGATTATGTGGATCCGGACAGTGACAACGATGGGGTGCCGGACGCGGTCGAGGGACATGACTGGGATCTGGATGGAATCCCGGAAGTAGTCCTGATAGGATCCGACAAGGACAATGATGGACTTGATGACGGCTATGAAGGGGAAATCGTAATAGAAAAGGATGTCAACGATGAGATTGATAACCCGATGACCGATCTTCCGAATACCGATTCGGAAGGGGAGCCGGATTACAGGGATATAGATGATGACGGGGATTCTATAAATACCCGGGATGAAGATCTGAACTCAGACGGGGATTACCGAAATGAAGACACCGATGGTGATGGGGTCCCGGATTACCTGGATCCTGACAGCGGAGTCAAAGACCTTGTGGTCTACAATGCTGTGACGCCAAACGGGGATGGCTCTCACGATGTTCTTACGATCGAAAACATAGAGAATTACCCCAACAACAGTATCCGGATCTATAACCGCTGGGGAGTGCTGGTATTCAGTACCCGGAGTTACAATTTACAGGGCAATGTTTTTGACGGGACTTCCCAGGGTCGGGCTACCATTGCCCAGGATAATAAGCTACCGGCCGGCACCTATTTTTACATCCTGGAGTTTGAGGCGAGGGATGGCGTTATGCATCAACAATCCGGATACCTGTATCTAAACCGATAGTACCATGCGACAAATCTTCATCTCACTCTTCAGAAAGGTTTTCATCCCATGCGGTATGGTACTTTTTTCACTTATTGCTGCGGTTGACCTGCATGCGCAACAGGATGCCCAGTATACACAGTACATGTACAATACCGTCAGTGTGAACCCGGGATATGCGGGGTCCAGGGGGAATCTCAGTATTGCCGCACTGCACCGTTCCCAGTGGCTGGGTCTAGAGGGGGCTCCGAAGACCCAAACCCTCAACATACACAGCCCAATAGGTTACAGGGGGGTCGGGTTGGGGCTTTCTGTTGTTAATGATCAGATTGGCCCTACCTCCGAGACCTATTTTGACGCAGACTTTTCGTATACCATCAACCTGGCCGCCGAGCAACGCCTTAGCTTTGGCCTGAAGGGAAGTGTACACCTGCTGGACATACGTTTTTCGGAACTCACCACAGACCCCAACAACCCCGACGCTACTTTGCAGCAGGACATTCAAAACCGGCTTTCACCCAATGTAGGGGCAGGGGTTTACTACCATACAGAGTCCTTTTATGCAGGTCTTTCGGTCCCGCGCATCCTGGAAACAACCCACTTTGAAGAGTCTTCGCTCTCCACTGCCAAAGAGCGCATGAACTTTTACTTAATCACAGGGTATGTTTGGGATTTCCACCCCATGTGGAAATTCAAGCCCACCCTGCTCACTAAAATGACCCTTGGTGCCCCTTTACAGGTGGATGTTTCGGCCAACTTCATGTACAATGAGAGGTTTATAATGGGAGCTGCCTACAGATGGGATGCCGCCCTGAGCGCCATGGTGGGATTCCATATTTCGCCCGCGTTCCTCATAGGATTGTCATATGACAGGGAAACTACCGAATTGGGTGCTGCCATGTATAATGACGGATCTTTTGAGGTCATCCTCCGGTATGATTTTATCCGGACCATTGGGAATATAAAGTCCCCCAGGTTCTTCTAACGCCTGCCCTTCATTAATTTTTAGGAATCCCTTAACCCATTTCTTGGCCAAAGGCTGTACTTTTGGGTTGTGAGAGAAGAAGAAGTCATCCTGGTAACCCCCGAAGACCAGGTCATCGGGACCATGCCAAAACTGGAAGCCCATGAAAAGGCAGAATTGCACCGGGCCTTTTCCGTCTTTGTTTTAAATGAGCGAGGGGAGACCCTGCTGCAGCAACGGGCAGCCCATAAATACCACTCCCCCCTGTTATGGACCAACACCTGTTGCAGCCATCAGCGACTGGGGGAAACAAACGTGGAAGCAGGCAGACGGAGGCTCATGGAGGAAATGGGCTTTGAAACCGATTTACGGGAGTTGTTTTCTTTTATCTACATGGCTCCGTTTGACAATGGTCTCACGGAACATGAACTCGACCATGTCCTGTTGGGGTACTTCTCGGGAAGCCCTGATATAAACCCGGAAGAGGTAGCCGCCTGGAAGTGGATGGGGCTTGACGAGATCCGCCGGGATCTGGCGGATTTCCCGGAGAAATACACTGCCTGGTTCCGGATTATCTTCAATAGATTCTATGACCATATCCGCAAAAACGAAGATAAGGCCTCATGAAAGTAAAAGTCAGCAGAAAGGCGCACTTCAATGCCGCCCATCGACTCTACCGGCCTGATTGGGATGACCAGGCCAACACCGATGTATTCGGGAAATGCAGTAATCCGCATTTTCACGGACATAATTACGAACTTATCGTTAGCGTTACCGGGCCGATAGATCCGCAGACTGGTTTCGTCATGGATATGAAGGACCTGAAGGATCTGATCCGCAGCGAAGTGGAAGATGCGTTTGACCACAAGAACCTCAATGAACAGGTCCCTGAATTCCGCAACCTGAACCCTACCGCAGAAAATATTGCCGTGGTCATCTGGAATAAACTCAGACCGCATCTCAGCCAAGACCTCGACTTGGAGGTGAAGTTGTTTGAGACCCCACGGAATTTTGTAACCTATACAGGAAATTAGATGGGACTGCCTGCAGGAAGTACCATGCCGGAATTTTCCCTGAAAGACCAGGACGGGATCTGGTTCCACAGCGGTGAACACGTGGGAAAGAAGCCCCTGGTGATCTTTTTTTACCCGAAGGATTTTACTCCGGGATGTACTGCGGAGGCATGTTCATTCAGGGATCATTATGAGGATTTTACCGATGCCGGGGCCCTGGTTATCGGAATAAGTTCGGATTCCCAGGTTTCCCATCATAGTTTTGCCCTTAAACACCGGTTACCCTATGTATTGCTCAGCGATACGAGGAAAGAAGTACGCCGTAAATTCAGGGTGGCGAACCGGATGCTGAACCTGCTCCCGGGCAGGGAAACCTTCGTAGTGGATAGGTCAGGCAAAATAGTCATGTCCTTTGATGGAGTGCGGGCATCCGGGCATGTGAGCAGTGCACTCAGGGCCCTTGAAAAAGTATAACCTAATGGAGCTCTATCCGCTTAAATTCACCCCCATTTTAAAAGAACGCCTCTGGGGGGGTACCCGTCTGGGAACGGATCTTGACAAACCTGTCCAAGGAGACCGGGTGGGGGAAAGCTGGGAGCTCTCAGGAGTGCCCGGGGATGTTTCGGTAGTAGCCAACGGCCCGTACCGCGGAAGGACCCTTGAAGAACTGATCGCAGCCTACCCCAAGGCATTATTGGGGAATGCAGTCCTGGCAAGGTTTGGAACCGACTTTCCCATCCTAATCAAATTTATAGATGCCCGTGAGGATCTTTCCATACAGTTACACCCCGGGGACGAACTTGCCCGAAAACGACACAGCTCCTTCGGAAAAACAGAGATGTGGTACATCATGGGGGCGGATCCGGGATCCGAATTGATCATAGGGTTCAACCGGGATGTCAGCAGGAAAGAATACCAGGAAGCCCTTGATTCAGGAAGGCTACTTGAATTACTGAATTATGAGCCGGTGGGGGAAGGAGATACGTTTTTCATCAACAGCGGCAAGATACACGCCATAGGAGGCGGGATCCTCCTGGCAGAGATACAGCAGAGTTCTGATGTAACGTACCGCGTATATGATTTCGACAGAAGGGATGCCGGCGGAAATCTGAGGGAACTTCATACAGACATGGCCCTTGATGCCATGGATTATAATAAACGGGACGACTTCCGGATTGATTACAACAGGAAAAAGAACAGGGAAAACACAATGGTTGACAGCGCTTATTTCAGGACGTCCTACCTGGAGCTCGATACTTCCCTGACACGTGAATTTCATTCACAGGAATCCTTCAGGGCCTATGTATGTGTGGGGGGGAGCGCAAGTTTGGAATTGGGGACGCACTCCGTACCGATCCAGAGAGGCGAGACCGTCCTGGTTCCAGCCGCAGCTGCCGGGCTCCGGATTGTAACCGGGAAGTGCCGGTTACTGGAAGTTACCCTGTAAGAATTCTCCCTGTCTTCCCGGGATGTTGTACTTTTGTCCGAAAACAAAATCAATGGCGAGCATACGTGACCTTAAGAAAGACATCAACAATGTGCTGGGGGATATTATTGAGGCGGTCTATATTGTAGAAGGCAGCCAGCAAATGGAAGGTTCCAAGGAAGGAACTGCCATCATTGACAAAGCTATCGACACCTTCGATGCCCTTATTGCCAAAGTAAACCAAAAGGAGGTACCTGACAGAAAGGCCCATTTCAAAGAGGTCCGGGCTTCCCTCGAAAAAGAGGCCACCGGCCTTGTCGGGCGAATCAACAAATTGGGGTAATTGCCTCAGGGGGTATTTTCAAGTAAGTCCTTTAGCTTTTTACCGTATTTGGAAGCCGCGATTTCAGGGGGTAATGCCCTGTATACGGAGTCAAGATATCTTGGGTTGGCATCAGATACCTCGGTGAAGGTTATGAAGGGAGCCAGATAGGAGTCCTTAATGCTCAGTGCAAAATTAAGCGTATAGAGATAGCTGCGCTTCAGGTTTTGGTCGAGGGCGGTTTGAAGGGAATCCAACTGCACTGAATCCAGGGAGCCTTCCATGGGAGACATTGCACGGACGAGTTCGAGCCGCTGCAGATTGAAGCGGGAAATATTTTCCTTAAACATCTGGTACTTCGCCTGGGATTCGGTCCCCTGTATATTTGCATCGGCCTCAAAGGCATTCCAGGTTGATTCTATGCGGTACCGGCCGGGTTCCCCGAAAAATGCAATGCGGTCATCCAGGATATTATTGTCAGCCTTGCTGAGGTAGAGGTAGAAAAGATCCGGTTCCCCGACGTTGCCCTGCAGGCGAAAGGCCCCATCCCCCCTGATTTGGAGTGAATCCAGGGTTACCAGGGCGGAATCTGGGATGTACTGCAGGTAAAGGGTGCCTTTTTTCAGCCCTTTAATCCTGCCTTCCACTACCATCATTTGTTCCCCGTCTTTCTCGCTGCATGAACCAATCAAAAGCAACAGGCCCAGAAGAAGTAATCCGTACTTTTTCATCTGTTAGGTTTAGGAGGCAAATATGCAATATTTTTGGAAATCCTTCCAGCGGCTTCTACAGGTTAGAGGCCACTTCCATCAGATAGGCACATAAGAGGGCCCCGCCCGTGCCAACCACATAACCAAGGACTGCCAACAATACGCCCACAGAACTGAGGGAGGCGTGGAATTCGGCAGCAACCACAGGGGCTGAGGCTGCTCCCCCTACATTCGCCTGGCTGCCTACTGCCAGGAAGAAAAAAGGTGCCCTTATTAGCTTGGCAACAGCGACCAGTAATCCGGCATGTATGGAGATCCATATAAGACCGAGCAGGATCAGCCCCGGGTTTTCCAGTATCCGGCTGAGGTCCATTTTCATCCCGATGGTGGCCACCAGGATATAGATAAATACGCCTCCGAGTTTGCTGGCTCCGGCCCCCTCGTAATTCTTCGCCCTGGTAAAGGACAACCCTATCCCGGCCAGGGTGGCTATAACGACCATCCAGAAGAATTTCCCGCCAAGGAAGGAGAGAAAACTCTTGGGATCTTTTACGGATTCAAAGGATTCTGCAAGATACTCGCTGAGCCCGTCTCCCGCAAAATGAGCCAGTCCGACCGCCCCGAAAGCCAGGGCTCCCATGATCATATAATCCCTCAGGACAGGTACGCGCGTTATACTGTCCGAAAAGGCAGTCACCTTCTTTTTCAGGGCTTCAATGGAGGAGGCATCTGCCTTGAGCCAGCGGTCGATTTCCCTGTTCCTCCCAACACCAAGCAACAGGATGGCCATCCAGATATTTGCACAAACCACATCGACCAGGATCATCTCCCCGTAACGGTCCGGATTGAACTGGAAGATTTCGAACATGGCAGCCTGATTGGCTCCCCCTCCGATCCAGCTTCCGGCGATGGTGGAAAGGCCCCTCCAGATGGCGTCAAAATCATTTCCTCCCACGGTTTCCGGAGAGAAGACCGATACGATCAGAATTGCGATCGGACCCCCAATGATGATCCCAGCGGACCCTGTCAGGAACATGATCAGTGCTTTGGAACCCAAACGCGCGATCGCCTTCAGATCGATACTCAGTGTCATCAGGACGAGGGCGGCGGGCAACAGGTAACGGCTCGCCATGAAATACAGGTTGGAATGTTCGTCGGATACGATTCCCAGACTGGCCAGGACTGCCGGTAGCATGTAACAGAGCAGGATGGCAGGGACCCAGGTGTAAAACCTTTTCCAGAACCCTTTTCGAATCCCCGAGGTATAGAAAATCAGTCCCAGGCAGATCGCCAGCAGGCCAAAAACAATGGTGTCATTCGTAATCAGGGGTGTTTCCATGCATCCAGGCTGTTTCAGGGATAAAAGATACGGGAAAATTCAGAAAAGTTCCTGACAGGAAGGGACGGGTGTCAGATGTTGAGCCAATAGGTGAACTTCAGGTTGATGGACCGGAATTTCGGGCTGAAGCTGTTTACGAAGTAATTGTCGGTATAGACCAGGAAGAGGTCTGAAAGGGGGGCGAAACGCCATTGCAGACGGGAATTGATCCCCAGATTATCCCTCTGGTTACTATACTGTATAAGGGTGGACCAGAAAATAGACTTGGAAAATGTGATCTCAACCCTCGGGACTATAAGCCAGATATCTGCCGATGGATAGGGGTCTGGCAGGGTGATTCGGTCGTACCTCAGCTGCATGCCAATAAAGGCCTTTGGCTGAATCCGCAGGTTGGCTCCAGCCTCAACAGAGAGGCGTTCCCCATTGAAAAATTCACCTATTGTGCTCTCCAGGCGATACGAAAAAATCCGCCTCCGATCCGACTGATACTGAAGGCGGGCACTGTTATAGTGATAGTCGGAATCTGCAGGCAGGGGTATGCCGTCATCGGACCCCGTCGGATCAAAGTCATCGAAAAGAAAGGTGTACTGACTGCTAAACCGGACCTCAGCCCGTGACTGATCCCGGAAATCGGCCTCCCAGGAGCCCTGCAGGCGGTAATCCGTCAGTTGCATGTCCAGGCTGGGCTGCCAGATGGTCTGCCCGAAAAACTGAAACTTGTGATTGTTGATATAACTGTCTCTGGGCCAGAAGGTCCGCGACAGGCCGTTGGAGCCTTTGACAATATCCGTCCTTCTGATAAAACCCAGATCGGATTGGAAGTTTTCCCCAATATATACCCAATCTACAAATCCCCCGTAGTTTCGTGAGTTGTACCTCAGGCTGGCCCCGGTAGAGAGATCCTTTCCCCTGACATCGGGCTGGAAGGATCGGTGCATATAGAACCTGCCATTCCATAGGTTGTTCTCGGAAATCAAATTGTAATCCAATCCGACTACACGGTTAAAGCGCTCTTCCCGGGTAATGAATTCATCACTGCCGAATGCCACCCGGTTGATGAAGAAAAACCCGATATTGGAGCGTGAGAACACCACGTGCTGCAGCGCCAGCATGGAATTGTTGTTGGAGGGTATCTCATTGGCCTCATCCTTTTCAGTCTGAATGCTGAAGAACCCGAGGCGAAATTTGGGATTCAGTTTACCGCTTAGGCGGACCCCGCCCAGGATTGGATTTTCAATGGTATTTCCGGCGGTATCCGCTGCAATTCCGATACGTCGGGAGAAGAATGGGTTGGCATCTCGGGAACCGCCGAAATCGGCAAAAAGATCGTTGTTGTCAATAAAAAATTGTCGTTTCTCCGGCAGGGAGACCTCAAAACGACTCAGATTGGTCACCTGGTCATCCACCTCCACCTGAGAGAAATCAGGGTTGATGGTCACATCCAGATTCATGCTGTTACCAACGGAGATTTTTGCATCCCCCCCCACATCGAAAGAATTTTCCTGAACGTTGTTTTCGCGATCGTTATAGGTGCCGGCCACCAAATAAGGGATCAGGGCCATGGGAGTCCGCGATTTCCCCAGGGGTTTTTCAAAATGCATTTCACCCATAAAAGTGAGCCCGTAAATATTCTGGTTCTGGGGAATGTGTGCCCACGTACTCTGCTCGTTGGACTGAGTGTCAAAACGATAACTGTTGAACCTCCATTTGGTCTCGCCTTCCCTGAACTTAAAGGAAGTCAGCGGAATGACCAGTTCGCTGGTGTAGTAGGTGTCATAGATCCTGGATTCAGCCTTCCATTTTACGTCCCAGGAGATCGTAAAACCCCTCAGGTTCAGGCCTCCTCCAGAAACAAGGCCTTCCCGCCGCACACCATAGGGATTTACCCCGAATAGAAACGCGTTGTTGGCATCGTTGAAGGTGTCAAAAAGAAGGGTGATGTTATCCGAGTTCCCGGCCCGGAAATCCCTTTTCAGGGACTCAATGGCATAGTTGCTCCCGACAGTGTGAACGGTGATCCCAATGTAGAGATTGGTATCATCGTAAAGCATTTTAATTTCCGTTTGCTGGCGGGCAGGAATGCTGTCTACCGGAAAAAATTCCCAGAAATTGTCGGCGGCCTCCGCCAGGCCCCAGACGTAGTCATCCAGCACCCCGTCCAGCGTAATTTCGCCGGAAATGTATTTTACAGTAAACTTTTTCTCGGGAAGCTCCTGGGAATACACCAGGACGGAGGAGAGGACAAAGATTGCCAGCCACCGCAGGATAGGCATAGGTTTGTTTTAGTCGACTTCAAATGTAAGGGTTCTTAAACAAACGCAACCTCGTTTTAAAAAACCTTTAACTAACCATTTTGGCCAGGGAACAGGAAAATTTTCAGGATCGAAAAGGAAATGTTTTAATGCTCGATGCACTGGCCAAGTAAAAGTTATGGGATGGAAATGGCTGCTGTTTTTAATGCCCAGTCCTTTGAGAGATTATGGATGTGCCCTTTTTCATTTATTGACCTTTTTTTTTCGTGTTCTTATATGTTTTAGACCAATAAGACCGGATCTGGCACCTGCGGACCAGGTAATTTGAGAAATAGTTCGGGAACTACATTTCATCTGACCCAAAATAAATTGCCGGGTAGGAAACAAAGGCCTTGCGGACTTGATATTTTCAAATTGGATTCTTTAATTTTGGCCGGACCCGAAGACCGATCCCTGCATTATGATAAACCGAATCCTGCCGGTACTCCTGGTATTTTTATCCGGCCTCACGGCATCTGCAGCCGGAACCACCCCGTTCTGGTCAAAAACGGGACACCGTGTGATAGGCGAAGTTGCCCAGATGCACCTGTCGAGAAAGGCCGGGAAAGCGATTTCTGATCTTCTTGAGGGAGAAACGCTTGCCGAGGTTGCCAATTACGGGGATGACATCAAATCCGACCGGGCCTTCTCGGAGTTCAGTCCCTGGCATTATGTGAACTTTCCGGCAGACAAGGCCTACACGGAAGTAACCCCGGGTCCTCAGGGTGATGTTGTACAAGGGATTGAAAAATGTATCTCCATCTTAAAAGATGCACGCACATCCCGAAAGGATAAGGTATTCTACCTTAAAATGCTGATCCATCTGGTAGGGGACCTGCACCAGCCCATGCATATTGGCCGGGCTGAAGATCGCGGCGGAAACGACATTCAGCTTCAGTGGTTCGGACGGGGCAGCAATCTGCACCGGGTTTGGGATTCGAACCTGATTGACGATTACGGGATGAGTTATTCAGAACTGGCCCGGACGCTTCCCAGATGGCCCGGGGATAAAATTCGTCAGATTCAGCAGGGTACCCTTTATGAGTGGGTGGAGGAGATACAGGAAGTTACCAACCGGGTCTACGCCTCTGTGGAAGTTGGGGAAAAACTTGGCTACCGCTACCGGTATGACTGGTGGGACACGGTCGAAAAGCAACTTCTTATCGGCGGGTTGCGACTTGCTGCCGTATTGAATGACATCTACGGCTAGCCCCAGGCCTTATATTCGTTTGGAAATCACATTGCGGCTGATTTGCCTCTGGCGACTGCATTTAAAACGGTTGACCTGCCTTATCCGGAGTTGCCGGTGCTTGGTCATCCGTCCCTGAACCCGCCGGCGCCATCTCCTGAAACTCCCAGGTTTCAGTTCGGTGCGCATCAGCGCTATCACCTGGGCTTCCGACAGGCCAAACTGGAATTTGATGGCTTCAAAGGGCGTCCGGTCTTCCCAGGCCATTTCAATGATGCGGTCTGTTGCTTCCGGTGCAAGTAGTGGAATTCCCATAACATAAAAATACTGCGAAGCTCTCGTACATCGAAATTGCTATAACTTCTTATTTATGTTCCGAAAGGTAAGGTTTATACGGGGTTTGACAGGTTTACGAGTCTTGGGGACCTGGTGTAGCCAGTTGTGCTGCATGGGACCCCCCATCACCAAAAGGCTTCCATGTCCCAGGCTCATGCGGTACCTGAGGGACTTTTGGCGGCGGTGTTTCAGGTGGAACGATCTGGTCTCCCCAAGGGAAACAGAAGCGATCACCGGATTTGTTCCCAGCTCTTTTTCATTATCCGCATGCCAGCCATTGCTGTCATTCCCATCTCTATAGAGGTTTAGCAGACAGGTGGTGAAGGTATGGCCGGACCGTTGTTCCACCCTGTGTTTTAGA
>SBFL01000136.1 GCA_006227965.1 Bacteroidota bacterium
AGTTTTCTCATTTACCAGCTGGAAAACACTACCAGCAAGCCTTTGCGCCTGTCCATTGAATTTCTCAATGAGGCCGAAACCGTTCTGGACACCGAAACCTTTACCATGGACCCCGCCCCCACGGCCATCCTGAATCGTGAGGTAGCCTATGGCCCAGCGGGAAAATCCTTGGAGATACTCAGGAATACTGCAGCACTCCGCATCAATGGAACCAACCTGGGGGATACAAGCAGTATCTCTGGGGAACCTGATCCCAGTTTCGTATTCCGTTCCACCGCCAAATTCAGGATTGAATTGAGATGAAGGCACTTCTTACAGGGTTTTTCGCCTGTTGTTTCGGTATTTCTTTTACCCTGGCACAAAACCGTACCCTCCTTTACGATTTTACTGAAATCCCGCAATCCCTCATGGTGAATCCGGGCGCACAGGCAGGGTACGAGTGGTATGCCGGGATACCTTTAGCATCCGGTGTAGGGGTGCATGCCGGAAGCAGCGGGGTGACGGTTCAGGACATCTTTGCAGATGACGGTCTGGACATCAACGATAAAATTCGTCAGCGGGCCGTAAACGGTATGGACCCGTCGGATGAATTCAGCAGTACTTTCCAGGTGGAGCTGTTAAGCGGTGGCTTCCGGAGCAGGAACCATCCTGAGAACTTCTATTCCTTTGGTATTTACACCGAAAGCGATGCCATCGGATACTGGTTGGGAGATCTGGCCATCCTTGCGTGGGAGGGAAATGCGGACCAGTTGGGTAGGCGGTTTGACCTGAGCCATCTCAGTGCCCGGGGTGAAATGCTGAATGTCTTCCATTTTGGCATCAACCGTGAAATGAATGACCGCCTGACACTGGGTGCCCGGGGGAAGATCTATTCCGGAATTTTCGACCTTCGATCTACCCGGAACCAGGGGTATTTTGTCACGGTGGAAGGGCAGGACAACCTCCTTGCCAATACGCTCGATTCGGACATGAGGGTTCAGACGTCAGGGCTGGAGGGCCTCAGGCGGAAGCTCGAGGTGGAAGGTGTCGACGAGACCGCGGAACTTCAAAACCATATCCTCTCCAGGGGTTTTTTCGGGGGAGATCTGGGGGTAGGGGTGGATCTCGGATTTACCTATCAGCTGGGCGAGCGCCTTTTTCTTACCGGTAGTCTTCTGGACCTGGGTTTTATGGTGCACCATTCGGACGTACGCAATTTTAGCCTGGAGGGTAGGGCCACTTCGGAAGGAGTGCAGATCATTCTACCAGATGCCCTGGAAGATCCGGATCAGGATTTCTGGCAGGACTTTGTAGATGAGATCGAGGCGCTGCTTCCTTTTGAGGAGGACGGTAAAACCTACCTCGCCTTCAGGCCCACAAAGCTCTACGCCTCCATTCGCTACAATACAGGGGGGAAGGAAAGGCCTTCGGAGCCTTGTTATTGCGATTACAGAACAGGCGGTCCTCCAGACAGCCAACCCTATACAAATGCGTTTGGAGGGCAGTTATTCATGATTAACCGCCCCCGCGGCCCCCAGGCCGCCCTGACGGCCTTTTACCAGCGGAGGGTCGGAAATGTCCTCGCATTCAAGGCCACCTATACCATAGACAAATTCTCCGCAACCAAACTGGGATTGGGGATGAATCTGCAGGCGGGGCCTGTGGAATTTTACCTCCTGGCGGATAACCTGCTCGCCTACCAGAATCTTGCAGACGCCCATTACGCCTCTTTACTGTTCGGGTTAAATATCCTATCTTGGGGCAGGAATTGAACGACCGTTATGAATTGGAAAAAATCCCTGACAGCCCTGTTTTTAGTATTGTTCATTCAGCAAGGCCATGCCCAGCTGGATCGCTATAAATACATCGTGGTTCCCCTGCAGTTTGAAGGGTTCAAAAAAGTAAATCAGTTCCGGACAAGCACGCTGATCAAGCTGCTTTTCACCCAGGAAGGCTATAATACGGTATACGACGACAAGATACCCGTGGAATTGGCGACAAAACCCTGTTTGGGGTTAGAGGTGCGCCTGGTCGATGATTCTTCTCTTTTCCTGACCCGGATCAAACTGGCTCTGGTGGATTGCTACGGACAGGTGGTCTTTGAGACCCCGGAGGGAAAGAGTAAAATAAAGGAATATGAGCCTGCTTACCGGGAGGCAATTGAAGGAGCATTTGCTGTACTTGTGGGGACGGGACACGCCTATAACCCTACGGAAGCAGCCACTGAAGAGGGGCCTGTCCGACCGCCTACCCAGGCTGAGCGGCTGCTTAACCCTCCGGCCAAGAAGGCTGAACCCGCTGCTGTTGGTGCCGTTGCGGCTGCAGTTTCGACTGAAAAAGCAGTGTCCTCCGGAAAGGATTCGCAAACCCCTGAGCTTTGGTATGCGCAGCCTGTTGACAATGGCTTCCAGTTGGTAGACAGCACGCCCAGCGTACGGATGAGGCTGGTGAAAACGACCCAGGAAAATACGTTCATTGCGATGGTGGATGAAGCCCCCATGGGAATGGTCTACATGAAAGATGGCCAGTGGTGGCACGAATTCTACGAGAAAGGAAAAGTGCAGTCGCGCAGGCTTAACATCAAGTTTTAAAGGTCGTATTTACCTTTCCATCGATTTTTTAAGAATTCCCGGATCCCTTCTTCCCGTTTATTCTCCCCGGGCCTGTAGAAGGAAGCACCTGAAATTCCTTCGGGCAGGAACTCCATGGGAACGAAATTGCCCGGATAGTCGTGAGCGTAGGCATAGGCTTCCCCATACCCGAGTTCTTTCATGAGTTGGGTCGGTGCATTCCGCAGGGGCAGGGGTACATCCAGGTCTCCGCTGTTTCGGACTTCCTGCTGGGCTTTTTTTATGGCTGTGTAGCTGGCATTGCTTTTTGGAGAAGTCGCCAGGTAGATAGCGCACTGGCTTAGGATAATCCGGGCCTCGGGATACCCGATGGCCTGAACAGCCTGAAAGGTGCTGTTGGCGATGACCAGGGCCGTTGGGTTGGCCAGGCCGATGTCCTCCGAAGCGGAGATCAACATCCGCCGCGCTATGAATTTTACATCCTCCCCGGCCTCTACCATACGTGCCAGCCAGTAAACGGCGCCATTGGGGTCACTGCCCCGGATGGATTTAATGAACGCGGAGACGATGTCATAATGCTGTTCCCCGGTTTTGTCATAGCGCAGGGGTTGCTGCTGAACAACCTCCCCGACACGCTGGTCAGTCAGGACTACCTTATCCTGGGTTTCGGACGAAACCACAAGTTCGAAGATGTTCAGGAGTTTCCTGCCGTCCCCCCCGGAAAGGCGCAGGAGCATATCTGTTTCGGCCAGGTCCACATTTTTAGATTTTAACCATGAATCTTTGCGCATTGCCCGGTTTAGAAGTGCCAGAAGGTCCTCTTTGCCAAGTGACTTTAAAATGTATACCTGACAGCGTGAAAGCAGAGCAGGGATCACTTCAAAACTTGGATTTTCAGTAGTTGCCCCGATCAGGGTAACCCATCCCTTTTCGACTGCCCCGAGGAGGGAGTCCTGCTGCGACTTGCTGAACCTGTGGATCTCATCAATGAAGAGTATCGGGTTTTTCGTGGTGAAAAGCCCTCCGGTCTGCCGTGCTTTGTCCAGCACTTCCCGAATATCCTTTACGCCGCTGTTAATGGCGCTTAGGGTATAGAAGGGTCGTCCGCTTTCACCGGCGATTACCTGAGCCATGGTGGTTTTTCCAGTCCCGGGAGGTCCCCAGAAGATCATGGAGGGGATCGCCCCCTGACGAATCTGACTGGAAAGTGCTCCCTTAGGACCCACCAGATGTTCCTGCCCGATTAATTCCTCCAGGCGCTTTGGTCGTATGCGTTCTGCAAGCGGTTCATTCATGAATTAAAAATACTACAATTCGCCTTTCCCACATAAGGGCCATGTTTATTCCCTTGGAGTTTCACAGGGTTTGGTGCTAACTTGCAGGTATGACTGAGGAATCACATTACAGGTTTACCGATGCGGTCGTTTTGGTGCCCCTGGCATTGCTACTTGTGATCTGGGGGGTATTTTACGCGGAAATACGACTTGGTGTAAATTTCAACGCCTGGGGTATCTACCCAAGGACCCTTCAAGGGATTCGGGGCGTTTTGGCCTCTCCCTGGATCCATGGCTCCCTGGAGCACCTCTATAACAATACCCTGCCCCTTGTGATCCTCAGCGCGGCCCTTTTTTATTTCTACCGAAAGATCGCCTGGAAAACCTTATTCCTGGGCATTCTGATATCCGGCCTGATCACCTGGGCTATCGGCAGGCCCTCGTACCATATCGGGGCAAGTGGCCTGATTTACGTTATGGCCAGTTTTATTTTTTTCAAGGGGATCTTTACCCGGTATTACAGACTGGTAGCTTTGTCCCTTATCGTTGTTTTCGTCTATGGCAGCATGCTGTGGTATATTTTTCCGGTATTGGATGAAATTTCCTGGGAAGGGCACCTGGGCGGCTTTGTCACCGGACTTTTTTTGGCAGCTGTCCTTAAAACCCCGATCCCCGAGGCGCCCAAATTCGTATGGGAGTCCGATGATTACCAGGAGGAGGACGACCCCTTCATGAGGCACTTTGACGATGAAGGCAATTTTATCGAAAACCCGGAAGAGGCAGGGGAGGAGCCCGGGGACGGCATTCGCATCCGGTACCATTATCGCAGGAAGGAAGATCAGTAACTCAAAGCGCTATTGGGAAGTGCGCTGCCGTACCACTTCATAGAGGAAAACCCCACAGGCCACAGAGACATTGAGGGAGGCGATGGAACCGGCCATGGGCAACCGGGCAGTGGTATCCGCGGCTTTCAGGACGGCCGGGGATACCCCTTTGCCCTCAGATCCCATGATAATGGCTGTGCCTTTGCACAGGTCTGTATCAAAAACAGAATCTCTGGCTTTTTCGGTGGCAGCTACCACCTGAATCCCGCAGGCC
>SBFL01000012.1 GCA_006227965.1 Bacteroidota bacterium
ACAAGATGAGAGATATCAACGATGTCCGCCTCCGGGAGTTCCTTATAAATATGCCCTTTTATGGCTCCTACAAAATGATCTTTAAGGCCAAAATCTGTAGTCAGGGTGATGATTGGCATCCGTCGCTGTTGATATTTTTTTAAAGCTTCAAACTGAATTTTACGTAAGTTTGTCAGGCAAAATTAATTAAAAATCAGCGGAGCCTGACCTTCTTTACCAGGGCACTTATAAACACTTTTTGCTTTTTGAACGAACTCAACCTCGAACTCACCGATATTAACCCCAGGGATTTCTTCGGGGAAGGAAATGCCAACATCGACCTGCTTAAAAAGTCGTTTCCCAAACTCAAAATCGTCGCCAGAGGGAGCAAGATCCGGGTCTACGGGGACCCACCCATGCTGGAGGAGTTCGAGAGACGGTTCCAAATGCTCACCGACCATTATTCCCGCTACAACAAATTGGACGAGAATATTATTGAGCGGGTCCTCAGCAGCAATGGGAGTGAGGATCTCGAATCCTCGGAAACAAGCCGGGATGTGCTGGTGCATGGCGTAAGCGGTCGCCTGGTAAAGGCACAGACCGTGAACCAGCGCCGCCTGGTAGACGCCGTCTCCAGGAACGACATGGTCTTTGCCATAGGCCCTGCGGGAACCGGCAAAACATACACAGGGGTTGCCCTGGCCGTAAGGGCCCTGAAAAACAAACAGGTGAAGCGGATCATCCTTACCAGGCCGGCCGTGGAGGCCGGGGAAAACCTCGGGTTCCTGCCGGGAGACCTCAAGGAAAAGCTGGATCCCTACATGCAGCCCCTCTACGATGCGCTTCGTGACATGATCCCGGCTGAAAAACTCGCCAAGTTTATCGAAGACGGCACCATCCAGATTGCACCCATGGCCTTTATGCGGGGACGCACCCTGGACCATGCCTTTGTGATCCTGGATGAGGCGCAGAATACCACGCACGCCCAGATGAAGATGTTCCTGACACGGATGGGAAAGAATGCCAAATTCCTGCTTACAGGGGACCCGGGCCAGATAGACCTGCCCCGGCGGGTGATCTCGGGTTTGAAGGAAGCGTTACTGATTCTTAAGGACATTAAGGGCATCGAAATCATCTACCTGGACGACAAGGATGTCATCCGCCACAAACTCGTCAAAAAGGTAATCGACGCCTACAAGACCATCGAACACCAGAACTGATCATGAGCCAGACGATTACCGGCACCGATTTTCATTTTCCCGGCCAGAAGCAGGTGTATAAAGGCAAGGTCCGGGAGGTTTATTTCCTGGAGGACGACCTGTTGGTGGTTATCGCCACGGACCGTCTTTCTGCCTTTGACGTGGTAATGCCCAAAGGCATCCCTTATAAGGGGCAGATCCTCAATCAGATCGCCCACCGGATGATGCAGGCCACCTCTGACCTGGTGCCCAACTGGATGCGGGCCGTGCCGGATCCTAATGTCACTGTGGGGGTACGCTGTGAGCCTTTCAAGGTGGAAATGGTGATTCGCGGCTACCTGGCGGGCCATGCGGCCCGTGAATATACCGCAGGGAAACGGTTGCTGTGCGGCGTTCCCATGCCGGAGGGCATGCGCGAGAACGATGCCTTCCCGGAACCTATCATCACCCCTGCCACCAAAGCGGAAAAAGGAGACCATGATGAGGACATTTCCAGGGAACATATCCTGCAGCGGGGGCTGGTAAGCGAATCGGATTATGCACAGCTTGAATCCTATACCCGTGCCCTTTTCAGAAGGGGTACGGAACTGGCGGCCGCTAAGGGACTGCTCCTGGTGGACACCAAATATGAGTTCGGGCGTGGCCCTGACGGTACCATCATGCTGATCGATGAGATCCACACCCCGGATTCCTCCCGTTACTTTTATGCGGATGGGTATCAGCAGCGGCAGGAAAAAGGGGAGGCTCAAAAGCAGCTTTCCAAGGAATTCGTAAGGCAATGGCTTATTTCCAAAGGGTTCCAGGGATTGGAGGGTCAAACCCTTCCTGAAATGAGCGATGCCTACATCCAATCCATTTCCGAGCGGTACATCGAACTCTATGAAAACATCCTCGGGGAACCTTTTGTCAGGGCAGATATCTCCCATATCGAGGAGCGCATATCTCAAAATGTGCTCGAGTACCTGAATTCCCGTTAAGGATTTAGCCCCCCATTCTGAGGAGCCTTTTCAGGGTGAATTCCTTTTTTCTCTCTCAGCCTCGTGAGGATCCTGGGGAAGGCCATAGCGGTTATATAGGCATCCCCATAATGCTGAAGCGGGCAAAACAACTTAGGCGCCTGCGGCCATTTTGCCTTTCAGATGCTCTGAAAGCCTAAGTGAGAGTGCCGTCAGGGTCAGGGTTGGGTTCGGGGCTGCCGAGGTGGCGTAGCATGCGGCCCCGGCGATATGCAGGTTTGAAATTCCGTGCACCCTGCAATTGGAATCCACAACCCCCTTTTTGGGATCTGCAGCCATTCGGGTTGTCCCCATATGGTGCCACCCCCCATTGGTGCTGTCGGGAAAGGTGTCGTCTGCTTCGTCTCTCAGGAAGTCGTATAGTTTAACCCTGCCAATACCAGCGATGCCTGCCTCCCGGCCCAGGATCTGATGTATTCTCCGGACACTGTACTTGTCCAGGGCGGTAAGCTGCCAGTGGAGGTTGGCCCGGGGGACGCCCAGCTCGTCTTTTTCCTCGCCCAGGGTGATCCTGGAATTTGGATTAGGGGCATGTTCAATTCGTATACTCAACTCATAAGCCCGCTCGATGTTCCCTTTTTCACTTTTTCCCTTTTCTCTCGCCTCATCCCAGTTCGCAAACATGTTTTCAGCGCTCTTTCTCGGATCCGAGTCCTGCCAGGTTTCCATTCTTGGTTTCCTGTGTTTGGCAATGCTAAGGGGAGCAAGGGAGACTGTGCCATTCAATATTTTTTCGCGGGATTGTATCTCCTCCCGAATGGCGATCTCAGCATGGGTTTTGATTTCGCGATTCCATAAGTATAAATCAGTGGGAAACGGCCTGGCCAGCCACAGTTCGCCACAGGCCACTTCGAGATGTTCCTGGAAATATCTGCCCACAAGATCATAAGCATTTCCCAGGCCCTTTGAAGCTTGTGAATTGGAAGCGAGCAGCAGACGGGTATTTTGAATCGTTCCGCAAGCCAGGATAAAATGCTTGGCCTTTACTGTATGGGTTTTACCCGTAAAATTCTTGACGGTTATTTCCTTTATGCTGCCAAGATTTTCCTCTGCAACTACATCTACGGCATTCGCATGGGTATAAAGATGGATGTTACTGGCTTCCACAATAGATTCCTGATACACCCTTCCATACCGGGCCCGGCTGATCTGCCACATTTTAGTCCAGAACACGTTCTGATCCAAAGGCAGGGGCGTCATGTTGGGAGCCTTGTCCTTCCAATAGGCATACTCATAGTTGTAAGGGCCCAGTTGCAAGGTTTGGTTTGCCCTGGCGTAAAAAGGGTCAAGATCTTCTTTGCCAATAGGCCATCCGCTATGGGGTACCCAGTCGCGTTCCTTAAAATCAAGGGGGTCAAACGGGGCACACATCCCGGCCCAGTGCCCTGTGGTCCCGCCAAAAAAGCGAAGCCGTGCAGATTTTAACGGATAGTATTTTTGACCCGTACTTTTTCCTGAATTGAGTTCCTGAACCCTGTCTTCGTATTCGAAGCCACCACCTTCCAATAAAATGACCCTGTACGGGGTGTTAATCCAGTCCAGGGCAATGGCAATACCTGCGGCTCCTGCCCCCACAATACAAATATCGCCTTCGATCCTTGAATTGTTTTCCAGTTCTCTGGCATCTATATGCATGGCTACCTGGTTTGCGTTAAGGAGAAAAGGGCACACTGACGGGCTTCGGTCCTGGACAGAATCCAGCCATCTACCATTACAGTATCCCCTTTTTCGAAATCCTGTACAATTTTTTGCTGCAGCACGGATCCCTCCGGGGATTTTCCATCGAGGTTCTCCAGAAGTTTCAACACCAACTGCCCTTCACTATCTTCCTCTGAAAACTGCTCCCGGTATAACGCCCCGGCCTTTTCAATCGCCTCGGCATCCCAAATGTAGGAAAGCAATTCGGGTTCTGAAATCAAAGGATCGTACGGCGGCACCTGAAATTGGTAGCAGCCAATGGGTAAGGAGATGGCCGCAACTCCCACCCCGGTATAAATGACGAACGTTCTTCTTTTCATAAATGATCAGTTATAATTACAAGGGAGGGGCAAAGAAACTACACTGGCATATTTACCACTTTGTCTGCGTGTTATCATCGAGATCGCCCTGAGAGGAAACCAGGTTTTTCCCCTCCGGCTCTTACCAAGGTAATAAATTAAATTAAATGAGGAAGATAGAGGGGAAGCATTTGGGCCAGCACCGATCACTATTTCTTGAGGAATTGTAAAACAAGGGGCGAGAATGGCCTTGGCTCTCCGATCACACAGGCATCAGGTACGGAGGGTACGCACGAAAAAAGCCATCTATTTGCGATGCAAACAAATGGCTGTTTATCTTGTAGCGAGAGGGGGACTTGAACCCCCGACCTCAGGGTTATGAATCCTGCGCTCTAACCACCTGAGCTACCTCGCCGTGGGTGTTTAAGCGGGGGCAAATATAACCGATATTTTCCGGGGGATCAAGAATTGATTGTTCAAAAAGTTTTTTGGTAATTTTTTTTTATCATTTAGAAATCTATATATTGCCCGGAGACTTAAACCGACCTGCGAATGGGTGAGAAAATAAAGTTTGAACTGGAGTTTGTAATCCAATCTTCTCCGCAACTCCTGTTTCAATATCTCGCCACGCCTTCAGGGCTTTCCGAATGGTTTGCTGACAATGTCAACTCCAGGGGAGAACGATTTACGTTCATCTGGGATGGTTCGGAGGAAGTGGCCAGGTTGCTGA
>SBFL01000302.1 GCA_006227965.1 Bacteroidota bacterium
ACCGTGCCGGAGGTCATCGTTGCCAATCAACTCAAAATTCCGGTTGTGGCCATCTCCGTACTCACAGATGAATGCGATCCGGACAATCTGGCTCCTATCAATGTGGCTGAAATTATCCATATAGCAGCCGAAGCCGAACCAAAACTAATCACCTTGTACAGGGAACTTATCCGACGGACTTGACATAATGGGGTGTAAGTTTGTCGGGGTCATCTCCACTATACCTTATGAATACCCTATTTTTACCGCTTTGACATCTGCAATCCTATGAGTTATTTGAATGTTACCTCCGAACTGTACAGAGAAGCTGCCCTGAAACCGGAAATTGGCCTTTGCTGCACCACCAATCCGGTCTGGCAATTCCCGGGGCTTTCGATTCCCCGGATCATGCAGGAGATGAACTACGGCTGTGGCAGCACCGTATCCGCCCAGGACCTGGTGGGTAACCCCAGGGTGCTCTACGTGGGTGTGGGGGGCGGTATGGAACTGCTTCAATTCGCCTACTTCTCCAGGCAAAAGGGAGGGGTAATCGGGGTTGATATCGTAGATGAAATGCTGGAAGCCAGCCGTGCAAATTTTAAGGTAGCTGAATCTGAGAACGACTGGTTCTCATCAGACTTTGTAGAACTGGTCAAAGGGAATGCCCTGAACCTTCCCATTGAGGACGCCAGTGTGGATGTGGCTGCCCAGAACTGCCTTTTCAATATTTTCAAGGAGGAGGATCTTCGTAAGGCAGTCTCCGAGATGTACCGGGTATTGAAACCCCATGGCCGGCTCGTTATGAGTGATCCGGTCTGTGATGTCCCGCTCGGTGACACCCTGCGCAGCGATGATCGACTCCGTGCCCTGTGCCTCAGTGGCAGTATCCCGGTGAGCGAGTACATAAAAATACTGACGGATGCTGGTTTTGGGACCATCGAGGTACGGGCAAGACGTATTTACAGGGTGCTGAGCCCGAACCATTATCCCGTTGAGGAGCTGGTCCCGATAGAGTCCATAGAGGTGGCAGCCATCAAGGACCCCATGCCGGCAGATGGGCCGTGTGTCTTTACAGGTAAAACTGCCATCTATTATGGTAAGGAGGTATCTTACGACGATGGCAAAGGACATGTGTTGCTGCAAAATCAGCCCCTTGCAGTCTGTGACAAGACGGCTGCAGCCCTGCAGGCTGAAAATGGCGAGATCTACATAAGCGGAAGCACCTGGCATTACAATGGGGGCGGTTGTTGCTGATTTAAAGTCACCGGAGGAAAAGGGTGCAGGGAAGTTCCTGCCTGGGCCTACTACATTTCTGCAGACAGCTTTTAACATGAAATGGACATTTCTTTTGCTGGTATTGATGCTGCAAACCAGTGACCTTAAATCGCAGGTTCAGCTGCCAGAATCCGATCAGCCGCCGGATCCGCCTACTCACCTGATATGGGACCGGCTGCTGAGAAAACACGTAAGCCCTGACGGATCGGTGGACTACCGGGGTTTTGCCTCGGACAGGGAATCACTCACCAGCTATCTGGAAACCCTTAGCGGCCAGATCCCCTCTGTACAATGGAGCCGGGAAGCGCGGCTGGCCTACTTTATAAACCTCTATAATGCCGCTACCGTGCTCCTTATTTTGGATCATTATCCACTTGAAAGCATCAGGGATATTTCGAGGCCCTGGGGGAAAAAGCGGGTTCAACTTGGAGATCAGCAGTATTCCCTGGGAGAAATCGAGCATGGAATTCTGCGGAAAATGGACGAGCCCAGAATCCATTTTGCCATTAACTGTGCCTCTCTTTCATGCCCTAAATTACTGCCGCAGGCTTTTATGGAAAAGACTCTTGAATCCCAGCTGGATATGGCTGCCAGGGGTTTTATTGCCGACCCGATGCGGAACAACTTCAGAGAGGGGGAAGCGCGGCTTTCAAAGATATTCAAATGGTACCGGCAGGATTTCACAGCCGGGGACGCTCCCCTGATCGAATATATCAACCGGTATCTCCCCGAGCCCCTTCCCTCCAATACTCCGGTATCATACTTGCCATACGATTGGTCGTTAAATGATAAAAAGAGCTAATGGAAATCAGTATTATCATTCCCGTGTTGGATGAAGCCGAACGCCTGGACATCCTGCTTCCCGAACTCAGAAAAAGGTCTGAAACCGGGAAGGTAATGGAAGTTATTGTGGTGGACGGGGGCAGCCGGGACGGAAGCCCGGAGATCGCCGGCAGCCATGGTGCCAGGGTAATTTATGCCCCAAAAGGCAGGGCCGGGCAAATGAATCATGGGGCGGAGCTGGCCAGGGGAGAAATCCTTTATTTCCTTCACGCGGACTCCCTCCCCCCCGAGGGGTTTGACCGGTGGATTCTCCGGGCGATGGAAGAAAAACTGAGGGCCGGTTGTTTTCGCCTTCGGTTTGATCCGCCTCACTGGTTTTTAAACGCCTTCGCCTGGTGTACCCGTATCAATCATCCGCTGTGCCGGGGAGGAGACCAGTCGCTCTTTCTGCCCCAATCCTGGTTCCGTGCAGCCGGTGGCTTTGATGAAAGGTTTCGGATCTATGAGGACAATGAGTTTATCGGAAGGCTTTACAGTGACTATTCATTCAGGGTGCTTCCGGCATATATCACCACATCCTCGCGGCGGTACAAAAAAATTGGGGTATTCAGACTTCAGTATCATTATTCGGTAATCCACCTGAAGAGGGTCCTCGGAGCCCCTCCCGAGATCCTTTATTCCTATTATCAGAAACACATAGGAACAGGCCGGAAAAAAAGAACCTAATACCGGCGGTAATAGTCCCTGATGACCTCCTGGGCGGGTTTGTTCTGAGGCGTAAAGCGGTTGTCAGTCAGGCCTCCCGCCCGGGAATGGTGTATAAACCACTTCCATACAAAGCCCCCGGCAAACCACTCCTCATTCCAGAATTCCTCAAAGATGGCGCGCTTGGCATTTGCCTGGGCCTCAAGGTTAACCCCTTCCTCATTCCGGTCTACCAGCCAGGGTTTCCTGGCTGTATAATCCATGCTCCTGTAGCCGTATTCGGTGAACAAAACAGGGATTCCCACGGCCTGCTGTAAATTTTGGATGTCCGCTTTCCAGCGCTTCCATCCACTGCGCAGGTCTTCCACATTCGGATTGCGCGCATCCGAAAGCGGGAAATAGGCATCGATCCCAATCAGGTCCAGGTCTTTCCAAAAGGGGATCCGCAGGTATTCATCCCAGTTCGCCGCATAGGTGATCCTCCCCTTGTATCGCTGCCGGACCGAGGCGATCAGTTCTTTCCAAAACCGGGGGCGCGCCCTGACAAAAGCCCCAAGTTCCGTGCCTATACAAAACAGGGCGGCTTCGGTCTCTTCTGCGAGATCCGCATAGGTGAGAATGAAATCCGCATATTCGGATTCCAGTTGCTTCCAGTCGGATTCGGAAGCCATGGTCAGGTCACCGGTAAAAAGGCCCCGCCAAATCCAAAGCTGGGGTTTAAGCATCACGCGGATTCCGTTACTGTGCAAAAGCTGTATATACTGACGGGCCCCTTTGCGGGTTTCCCCGTACCATTGCCTGTCCGTGTCAAATATAATCTCCGGCCTTCCCGTTTCCCGAATAAAACCATAAGGCATAACTGCTGCATAATCAGCATGGATATCGGTCAGCGCATTTACATGTTCCTGATGGGCCGGTTCCCGGGACCCTACAAAACTGACCCCGTTGATCTTTTTTGGAGCGGCATCCCGGCAGGAGATCAGTGTTAGTAAGACGAGAATTCCAAGGTTCCTCATTTATACAATGCTTTCCCCACTAAAGATATGTATTTAAAGGGTTATTACATTTTAGGAACTGTTAAGTTTGTAACTTCATAGCGACAGATCCTATAACAATTAAGCTCAGGACCATGCATGTCGTCATTATTGGAAATGGCATTTCCGGGATCACCGCGGCCCGGCATATCCGTAAAAAGACGGACGATCCCATTACCATAATTTCCTCAGAAAGTGATCATTTCTTTTCCCGTACAGCTCTGATGTATATCTTCATGGGGCATATGACCTATCAGCATACGAAGCCCTACGAAGACCACTTCTGGGAACGAAACCGGATCGGATTGAAGAGGGCTTACGTACAAAGGGTGCAGGCGGATCAAAAAAAGGTGTTGCTGGATTCCGGGGAATCCATATCCTATGACCGGCTCATTATTGCAACTGGCTCCAAGCCAAATAAGTTTGGCTGGCCGGGGCAGGACCTGGAAGGGGTACAGGGGCTCTATTCCCTGCAGGACCTGGAAACCCTGGAGCGAAATGCACCGGACAACCGGCAATGCCACAGGGCGGTTATCGTTGGCGGAGGTCTAATAGGCATTGAACTGGCAGAAATGCTGCGCAGCAGGGAGATCCCTGTAACTTTCCTGGTACGGGAATCCAGCTTCTGGAACGCAGTGCTTCCTCCCGGTGAATCCGGAATGATAAACGAGCACATCAGGGAACATCACGTGGATTTACAGCTGGGGACGAACCTAAAAGAAATTCTACCCGATGCTCAGGGCCGGGTCAGGGCCGTGGTAACGGATAAAGGGGAAACTATAGATTGCCGGTTCGTAGGGCTGACTGCAGGGGTACGCCCAAACATAGGGTTTCTGGAAGGTTCGGGGATAGAAACGGACAAAGGTGTTCTGGTGGACCCCTACCTGAAGACCAACCTGCCGGATGTATATGCCATTGGAGACTGTGCGCAGCAGAGAAGCCCGATAGGCAAAAGACGGGCCGTGGAAGCGGTCTGGTATACCGGTCGCATGATGGGTGAAACTGTTGCACAGACCCTTTGCGGAAACCCCACACCCTATAGACCCGGGCATTGGTTCAATTCAGCAAAATTCTTCGATATTGAATACCAAACCTATGGATGGGTTTCCGGGGAACCCCAC
>SBFL01000053.1 GCA_006227965.1 Bacteroidota bacterium
ATCCTGCAACTCTCTGAAGTTTGCCAGCACACCCGGGTTCAGATTATCCCTGAGGTTCTTAAAAGCTTGTTTGTCCATGCGGCTGACCTCAGCAAGGCAGTAACTGAGACCGTAGGCATAGGCGGCGTATCTGAAATACGGGTCCTGGTTGCGGAGCATGACCAGATAGCCGATAAAGTTGGTTTCATTTTCGGCTGAATACCCCAGCTGGTGGCCGATTTCATGTCCGCAAACCACGGGATAGCGGAACAGCGGCAGCCGATTGTTCACCTGGGCCTCCCCTGTAAAGGGATTCAGGTACCCCCCATAGCCCATGTAGGAGAGCAACGTACTGAAAAGGGATGGTTTCAGACTGGCCGTTCGATATTGAAATTCCGGAAAATCCCTGGAAAGCACATCATAGCCTGCTATGGTCTTAAGACGGATCTCCCTGCGGTCGTGGGGTAGCCTGACGGCCTGCAGGGAGTCCCCTTCAAGTGACTCCTGCAGGGCGTTGGTGCGGGCTGCAAGGAGGCCGGTAAGCTCAATAAGTTCTTCTGTGGTATAGGAATCCGCCATGCCAATGGACTTTGAAAGCGGCTGGCGGAAATAGTTCATACCCCATAGGACATAGAAGCTGAAATGGACCACCGACAACACAAAGATCACATCCCTGAGAAAGCTCCAGGGATGATTCACGATCCAATGCCTTTTTCGGATGACGTAGGCCACTCCCAGGACCGACAGGGCAAAATAACAGAGATCCCCAACCGAAAACGGGATCCAACCATAGAGGCGGTGGAAAAAACCGGCCAGGTACGGATAGATACCCCGGCTGTAATAGGTTTCCACCAATTGTGGATGCCCGGCCAGCCAGGATACGGCCAGAATCTGCACTAGCAGGGAAGCGGCGATTGCGTTCTTCAGCCTAGGGACCATGAGGTAAAAATAGCCATTTATCACGCCCACCTTCTGCTTAATGGTTATTTTTGGAGCCAAAATCCATATTATGACCGAAACCATTGCAGCCTTGCAACCCGAGGTGATCTGGCAGCACTTCTCCCAGCTCAACGCCGTACCCAGGCCTTCCAAAAAAGAGGAAAGGGTAATTGCATTTATGGAGGATTTCGGAAAATCCCTCGGACTGGAAACCCTCCGGGATTCTGTCGGAAATGTACTGATCCGCAAGCCGGCAAGCCCAGGGATGGAGAACCGGCAGAAGGTAGTCCTTCAGGCACACCTGGATATGGTACATCAGAAAAACAGGGGCACACAATTCGACTTTGAAACCGAAGGGATACGCATGTACCGGGACGGGGACTGGGTAAGGGCCCGGGGTACCACCCTGGGGGCCGATAACGGCCTTGGGGTGGCTGCCATTATGGGCGTTCTGGCCTCCGGGGATATTGCGCACCCTCCCCTGGAAGCCCTCTTCACCATCGACGAGGAAACAGGAATGACCGGGGCAAAAGGCCTGGACCCGAATTGGCTTCAGGGGAGCATCCTCCTCAATCTGGATACCGAAGAGGACGATGAACTCGATGTGGGTTGCGCCGGGGGGGTTGATGTTTCATCCAGCGGCATCTATAGCCCACAAACTGTTCCCGAAAACTGGGTTGCCTTGCACCTGACGGTCAAAGGGCTTCAGGGAGGACACAGCGGGATGGATATTCACAAAGGGTTGGGGAATGCTAATGTGTTGCTTGCCAGATTACTGCTGGCCTGCCGGGAAGCCTCCCCCTTCTATCTTTCAGAATTCCGTGGAGGAAACCTTCGCAACGTAATTCCCAGGGAAGCGCATGCCATCCTGGCAACGACCCCTGATGCTGCACCGGTGCTCAAAAAAGCTTTTGACCGGGAAAAAAAAGCGGTCCTGGAAGAATACAGTCAGAAAGAACCCTCAATAAACCTCCGGGTGGAGGATCATTCCCCTCCTGAGGCCGCCATGAAACCCGAAGATAGCGGGATTTTGCTCCGCTGTCTTTACAGCCTGCACAACGGGGTTTACTCCATGAGTTCGGAGTTTCAGGGTTTGGTGGAAACTTCCAACAACATTGCCCAGGTGGAAGTGGGAGAAGGAAAGATACACGTGGGATGTCTGACCCGCTCCTCCCGGGAATCCGCCAAGGCAGACCTCGTTAGAAAACTAACGGCGGCCTTCTCTCTGGCAGGCTATCAGGTGACCACCAGCGGGGATTACCCCGGCTGGCTTCCAGACCGTGATTCCCGGATACTGGCCTTGCTTCTGTCGCGGTATGAGGCCCTGTTCGGGGCGAGCCCAAAGGTAATTGCAGGGCATGGGGGGCTGGAATGCGGCATCCTTAAAAACCACTACCCCCATATGGACATGATCAGCTTCGGACCTACCATCCTGGGGGCACATTCCCCGGATGAACGGGCTTCTATCCCGTCCGTTCAGAAATTTTGGGAGCTGCTTCGGGATGTGCTGGCCCATATACCTGAAGAAAAAAGGCCTTAATCTGAAAGGGGCATCATCTCAAGGTCGAAGACCAGGTTGGAATTCGGGGGGACAGGTCCGCTTCCCTGACTTCCGTACCCGAGATGGGGTGGTATAAAGACCCGCCATTTGTCCCCGGCCTTCATTTCCAGCAATGCCTCTTTGAACCCGGCAATAAGTCCCATGTCCGGGTTTAAGACCATGCTGATGGGGCTGAAGTCCCCGCGGTGCATTGCCAGTAATTTCTGGTACTGCCCGGAAGTCCTGGCGATGGAATCACGACTGGTATCGATGAGCGATCCGTCCTCCAGCCATCCGGCATAGTGCACGGATATCTGTTGTCCCTGAGAGGGCTTGGGTCCGTCACCCTCCCTGAGTACGATGTATTTCAGACCCGAGGGAAGCTCTGTGGCCGTTACCTTTTGACTGACCAGTTCCCTTCCGAACTCCCGGAGCTTTTCCTCCAGGGCCGCTTCCTCGGTAAAATAGTCAGAGAGAACCTGTACCGCGTCAAAATCTTTTGCGGTCTTGCCCCTGCGCACGATTTTCACTTCTTCCATTACCACGGAGTCAAGAGGTCGGTCCTGTGGCCCGGTCGGTACCTGGGCAATGGAGTCGATTACATCAAGCCCATCCACCACCAGTCCAAAAACAGTGTGGCGGCCGTTGAGCCAGGGAGTTTCCGCTTGGGTGATGAAAAACTGGCTGCCATTGGTTTTGGGGCCGGAATTGGCCATGGACAGGATTCCCTTGCCGGAGTGAGTCAGGGACGGGTCAATTTCATCCTTGAAGCGGTACCCCGGATTTCCCGACCCGGTCCCCAATGGATCACCTCCCTGTATCATAAAATCAGGTATAACCCGATGGAAAATCAATCCGTCGTAATAGGGCCTTCCTTTGTAGGTATCACTGACAAAGGGGTTGTTCCCTTCCGCCAGGCTTACAAAATTAGCTACTGTCACAGGGGTTTTCTCCTGTTCCAGCCGGATGATCATGTCCCCCTCACTGGTCTTCATCTCGGCGTAGAGCCCATCCCCGAGGTCGGCGTAGTTGGATTTGCAGGAGGCCAGCAGAACGGTCACCAGGACCCAGAGCAATATCGGCTTTCTCATGAATATAAATGTTTTTAAGGTTGTGGTTCAATTTCTAAAATCTTCAGGGTGGCCTTTATCGGAACATTCGGGCCGATCCGGTCCTCATCCCCATGATACCCGAAGGCCAGGGAGGAAGGATAAAAAAAGGTGGCGGTTTCCCCTTCCCTGAGGAGTTTTACGCTATACCTCATTCCAGGGAACAATTCCTGTTTGTCCACTTTGTATCGGATCGTGCCGATCTCATCCTGTCTGTACAGGGTATCTTCGTTCCATGTGCGGAGGTTATATGTAAGGGTGACCAGGTCGTCCGTTCTGGGGCGATAACCCTCTCCCGGAATCTGTTGATCGAAGTAATACTGAAAACCGCTGGCACTCTCCAGGTACTCGTGCAGGCTGTCCCTTGTGACCAGGTCCTTCATCAGGGCTACCTCCATTTCCAGGAGTTTTTTATTGCGCTCCGCACTCAATTTCAGAAAACTTCCGCTCTTAACCTCGACAGGCCGCCGGGGTTGTGGTCCCTCGCAGGACAGCAGTAGTAAACCAAAACAAATAACAAACAATATATTTTTCATCCGGCTAACTGGTTTTCGTAGGTGGGGAGGATAGCCTCAAACCGCCTGACCGTTGCTTCGAGGCTTTCCGAGCTGCGCCCACCGGCTGCATTGACATGGCCACCTCCTTCAAAATGGGCCCGCGCCATTTCATTTACAGAGAAGGAACCCTGTGATCTCAGCGAAATCTTGATGATACCTTCTTCCCTGTTTTCTATAAAAATGGCTGCCAGCACTACATTCCTGAGGGAAAGGCCATAATTTACAAAGCCTTCAGTATCCCCTTTATGGAAATCATGACGGTTCAGTTCCTCCTGACTAAGAGTGATGTAGGCAGTCCGGTACGGCTTCAGGATTACCAGGTTCTGAAGCGCACATCCAAGCAATTGAAGACGCTGCGGCCGGTTGGTGTCAAAAATATCGCGGTGGATTTGGGCGTGCGGTGCTCCCCGTTCCATAAGCTCCGCCGCCACCCGCATGGTAGTGGGGGTGGTCGCGGCGTATTTAAAGGATCCTGTATCTGTAAGGATCCCGGCATAAAAGCAGGATGCAATAACGGCATCGATGCGATCACCTTCCCCCAGCGACTGTATGAAATGGTAAACCATCTCACAGGTGGAGCTCATGCCCGTATCCGAGTAGGTAAACTGGGCATAGGTCCCAGGACTTTGGTGGTGGTCGATCATCACAAAAGTGCCGGACAAGGCTTGCAGGTGCTCTTCCATGGGACCGCTTCGGTCCAGGGAATTAAAATCCAGTGTAAAAACCAGGTCGGCCTCCTCTATAAGGCCTTTGGATCTGGATTTATCGCG